>NZ_JABXWS010000101.1:0-44039 GCF_015594425.1 Novosphingobium sp. HR1a | reverse complement strand
CGCAATCCTGAAATGAGCGAGGTCTACGCACGCAGCCTGGAGGACAAGCAGCTTGCCTGCCGTTCGGTCGCCGAGCAGCGCGAGGCGATCGAGACGATGCGCGACTTTGCCGCCGCGACCTATCATGCCTTGTCGGGATGGCCCTGGTCGCCTTCACGCGGCAGTCGCGCCTCCAAGAACATCGCCAGTCAGGTCGATGCGCTCGACTTTCTGCGGGCGAGGAGTCTGGCGGCGCGCGAACGGCATAATCCGCAAGGGCCTGTCGTCATCTTCTCCGGTCCGTCTGTCTGGCACGACCATGCAATGATCTTCGAGCGCCTCGACGCGATCCATGCCCGGGTCCCGAACATGACACTGGTCACCACCGGACAGCGCGCAGGGGCCGATGCGATCGCTGCAGGCTGGGCGGGCAGCGCAGGGCGGCACGTACCGCTGGTCGCCTTCCGCCTCTACGGCTCGGGGATGAAGAAGGCCTTCGATCGCAATCGCAAGCTGGTCGATCTGAGGCCGGTCGAGGCCGTGTTGTGTGAAGGCTCGGGGGTGCAGGCGAACCTCTACCAGTCCCTTCGGCAAGCCGGGGTACCGATCCATGCCTTCCGCAAGACGGACCAGACCGCGGATACCGTCGCTTTGCGCCAACGCGTGCGCGGGAGGGTGTGATGGCAATCCCGGAGGCCTATGCCGCGAATTTCCAGACACTGCTCGACGCAGCATCGCATGGTGATCTGGCGTTGATGGAATGCACCGATGCGGTGACAGGCGAACCCCGCTATGTCATCTGCGCTGTGGGATACGACGCAGGCGAATATGTCATGACGCCCTTTGGTCATCTCCACGACGGCAACCCTTACGAGGCCTACCTCCCGCCGGCATAGACGCGCCGCTGAGCGTGCGGATTTCGACAAGCGTGGTCGCACGCTCAGCGGTATCTGGCAGATGTACTTCAGACGACAAGCCCCAATTGGGCGGTGAGCTTGCCTGTCTGCGAGGGAGCGCCCCTGCATGGGGACACTTGATGGGGCCGTTAGACCAGCCAATCTTTCGGTGAGCCATTGCCCTGCCGAGACAATGCCCTTGCCGGGGCATCGAGCCCCGCCAAGGGCAGCTCTTCTTCTATCTATCAAGTCCTCCAAGTGTGGCGCGGGAACGCAGCGGCCTCAAGGACGATGGGGCCCCACCATTTTGCCCGGCGGATCACCGGCAGATCCCCGACGCACCGCGGCGGCCGCCGGACAAAATCGTGACCCCCATCGCCGCTGGCGCGGTCGCTTCGCGATCCTTGACCCCGCTGCTCGGAGCCCGCGCCGGTGGGGGAACCTCTTTCAAGAAAAGGAGGTTCAAAATGACCATTGCAACGACGCACTATTCCTTCCAGATTCCGGGTGACGATGCCAACGAACCCACCGATCGTTTCGAGGATGCGTTCTCTCCGCGGATTGGCGAAGTTCGGATCGTGCGCACCGACGAGGCGATGGACCTCGATATGCCGGGTGCCTTCGAAGCGCAGATGGCGACCGAAATGCTGATCACTACGCTGTTCGATCTCCTGCGTGATACGCGTCTGCAGCCTGTCGCTGATCGGCTCACTTGGGGTATCGTGCACAGCTTCCACAAGGTGGCCGAACAACTCGACGGTGAGGGCGACAAGGCGGCACGTGAACTGCGCGACATGATCCGCGAGCACGATGGCAGCGAGATCGCGAACGCTACGCTGGAGGATGCACAGACCCTCTGCCAAGGGCTCGACGAGGCCCGCGAGGCGGTCGCGTGCATGCGAGACCATGCCGCCGAGGTCTACCGCGTCGAGACCGGACGCCCGTGGTCGAGCCCGCGCGGAACGCTTGCCTCAAGCAAGCGGACAGCGTCGGTTATCGCGGCATCCGACTTCCTGGCCGCGCGCCGCAACCGCCGGAACGAGGCGCATGCTCCCAGTGGCCCCGTCGTCATCTTCTCCGGAGGCCAGGTGTGGGCGGATCATCGGCAGGTGTGGGAACGGCTCGACGCGATCCGCACCCGCATACCCGAGATGGTGCTTGCCACCACTGCCCAGACAAAGGGCTGCGATGCCATAGCGGCGGCCTGGGCAGCGCGATCCGGGGTCAAGGTGGTCGCCTTCACGCTGGAGCGCTGGCGCTCGCTGGGGCGCAGGGCCGGGTTCGCCCGCAATGAGGCACTTGTTCGGCTCAACCCCGCTGAGGCTTTCGTCTGCGAGGGTAACGGGCTGCAATCCCATCTCGCTCGGCTGGTACGTAGTGCCGGCATTCCGGCTTACTTCCTGAAAGCCACTGATCAGGTCCGCTGAGCGCTGAGCGCACGACCCAAAAGCGTCGATGTACGGAGGTGAACCCTTCGTGCATCGACGCTTTTTGTCTGCCGGTAAGAATCGCTCTGCTCAGGGACGGGACCCCACGGGGGCCCGTCCGTCGCAAAGCGATGCGGCGTGCCGTTGGCACACCGGCCTCCTGCGCGCGGCTATCGCCGTGCTCGTCGCAGGGACGCCGTTCCGGCGAATTCTCACTGTCACGGAGATGCCGCCGGCACAGCCTTGAGAGCCGTAACAGCTTTGGTCCCGCCGATCCGGATAGCGAGCGTGAGTACGTCCTTGAACTCCCGTTCGGAGAGCGTCTCGACAGCCAACTCACCGGCTATTTCACCGTAATGTCGTCGTAGTGCCTTGCGTACCGCTTCGGCCTCGCTGGCCAGGCTACGCTGGTCGGCTTCGAGCTTGGCCAGCTTTTCACGATCAGTCATTCTGGGCATTGTTGTTCCTCACCGAGAGGCACGCCCGCCACGCAGTGATGATGCCGTAATTGCCGGCAGTCTCACACCTCAAAAATGAAAGGCTCGGCAAAATGCCGAAAAAGAACGAAGATGCCCCTTCGGGGCGCCGCGCGCCTGCCGGCACGAGGCAGGCGCAGCGGAAAGCCGCTGCGAAGCAGGGACGCACGGCCAGGGCCGTTTGTTAATGCACCGTACGCACGGGTGCTGCTCGCCAAAGCGAGCATTTTCAGCCACTTAGAAGAAATTTCTGAAGAGGCTGGGACACATTTTGTGCCCCGGGGGATTTTGAAGCAAGGTTTTTTGTTCTCATTCTGAAAGAAGGCAGGCAAGCATAGTTACCGGCATGGAGCCTGCGCGTGAGCATTATTCTGCGAACGTCGGGTAATGGTGACATGTCGTCCGCCGTTCAGCCGCCAATTTGGGTGATTACCTGCCGTAGCGAAGCTCGAACTTTGCAGAGAATTGCCGTCCGTGAAGAGGGCAACCGCGACTAGGGCTGCGGCGACGAGGAGAATCGACATGACGCTTTATAGCTCAGCGTAAGACTTGAAGCCGGTCACTTCGGTCGATGGCAATGGTACTCACCGGTGGAATGGTTCTTATGGCAGCCATTCGCATCCGTGCCGCCGCTATGCTGGGGCGTTTGCGACTGGCCCTGCTGCGGCTTAGTGGCCGGCGCGGCTATCGCGGTTGGCTTTGCAGTGTTGGTGTCTTCGTGTGCCAGGGCGGGTGTTGCGGAAAGAACAATGGCGCAGATTGCGAGGATCGCTGTCATCGTGGTCTCCAACGTGAGAAACCTGAGATGAATTTGCAGGGGTTAAGACTTCCATAAGCGCGGTGACTGAAAGTGATCGCTGTCAAAATTCTCAGAGAGTGGCCTAAATACTTCACCATCTGCGATGTAGGTTTGACGGGGATCAGACATTCGGTAGTGGGTTGGCGGTCATGAGCGGGGGCTTGCTTTGAATCTGCAGAAGTGCGCATTTGCATGGGTGGCCGTAGTCGCTGCATGCAGTTTAACTGCATGTTTGCCGTCGGCTGGTTCCAGCCGGGACAGCGACAGCGAAGAGGATGCAGCCGGCTCCTCTGGTGATGACAATGCCGGGAGCTTCAGTTCGGTTGAGCAAGCGGACACCGAAGGATCGGGCGAGGAAACTGCGGGGGAGCGCGAACCCTTCGATGAGGACGCGGCCCGCGATGCGGCGGAATCTGAACTGGCATCCCAGCAATACGACGGCAGCTATGGCTGCACGGTCGACTGCTCAGGGCATGAAGCCGGGTGGCAATGGCGTGCCGAACACGGATATGCCGTCGATGGCAACAGCAACAGCTTTTCCGAAGGTGGCAGGGCCTATGATGAGGCCCTCGAGAGCCGGGTCGATGAGATGCGCGGCAATTATGACAGTGGTGAGGAGCCGGAATACTGAACGGCACGACGACCGAGAGCAATAAAAGCCAAGTTCTGGCCTCCGAACAGCATTCCAGATTGACTTTTGGTGTTGCCCGAAAATTTATCCCACATTTTCGCGATTTCGGAGAATGTGAGATAGAACGTGGAATAGCAGAATGATGGCCTTGGCGACTCGGCGTATTTGCACGTGCATTACATGATGAGCTGGCAGGGGTGAGAAAATGAGGACCTTCGCACGATTGGCAACGGTACTGGTCGTTCTGGGGACAACGGCTACTGCGTTCGCTCAAACGCAATCGCAGCAGGACCGGCTGAACCGGGTGGCGCAGTTCGTGGCAACCGCTCCGATGTGCGATGATCGCAGTTTGTCGCAGCGCCGAAGACCGACCTCGGTAAGCGGAGGTCGGTCTGTGGAGTCGAGGATGTGCCCAAGGGAAACCCGGATAAGGATTGGGACTCAACGGAGCAGCGTGATTTGTGTCGCTGGAACTCAGCGCGCCAGAGTTGCAGTCTCGATGAGAGAGGCGACCTCCGCCGGGTGCGAGACCATGATGGAGTGGGAAGCGCCCTGCACCACGATCGTCTTCCTCGAGTGCGAGCGCTCGTACATGAACTTCATGGCAGCAGGCGGGATGTTGAGATCCGCGGTTCCATAGATCGCGTAGTTCGGGATCGTCTTCCACGTGGGAGTCGTGGTCGCTTCGCTCAGAGCGGCCTTGGTGACCGGCCGCTGCGTGGCCGCCATCGTCGCGGCGACGGCGGTCGACACGTCACCTGCGAACTGATGGTGGAACTTCGCGGTTTCCACGTAGAGATCTTCGCCACCATCGGCGAGCGGAACGCTCACAAGGGTGTCGCCGAGCGTGCTTCCCGGATACTTCCCGCTCAGTCCGAGCGAAGTCTCACCGGCCTCTGGCGCGAATGCGGACACATAGACGAGGGCTTTCACGTTGGGATTACCCTCCGCCGCGGCCGTTACGACGGGGCCGCCGTAGGAGTGGCCGACAAGTACCACGGGCCCGTTGATCGAATGAACCAACGCTGAGATCGGAGCGGCATCGGCCTTAACGCTGCGCAGGCCGTTGGCTGCAGCGATGACGCGATACCCGGACTTCTGCAGTCGCTCGATGACACCTGCCCAGCTCGAGGATCCGGCGAAGGCGCCGTGAACGAGGATGATCACCGGTTTATGCTCGGTTTGGGCGGTGGCCGGCATGGCCATGGCGAAACCGAGCAGAGCGACGAACGCGAGCAGTAGCTTCCGCATAGTTTGGTCCCTTCCTGAAAAGGCGCGCTGTCGCGGCCGGTAGATTGCGCCAGTTTGATCGACGTTCGCCTCGTCCGACGCCATCACGCGGAAGTCGGCCTGCGGGGATACCTTGGTATCGCATGGCCTCCCCGTGGAAGGTTGCTTCAGGCGAGCGTTGAGGCCGGCGGAAGCGCTCCCTCCACCTCTCTCTAGGTTTTGAACCAAGCCGCCTGACATTGCTTCGCGCAATGTGACAGTCGGACTAATGCTTGAAACCGTCTAGATTGTCGGCGAGCCAGTCGGACACCGAGCGAGCAGGTCTTTCCAGGAGTTCGCTGACCGTGCTCGTCGTCTCGGACATGACGCTCTCGCGGAATATGAGGTCGAGACCAAGCAGCAGGTCCGCCACCATCTCCGTGGATCCAGCGCGGATAAGATCGATGCGGTGTTCTGCTGCAGTGCGACGCTGATAGGTCACGGTTCGCCCGAGTAATTTCGACAGCAGACCGGCGATTTCGGGCATCGTGACGGAAGCCGGCCCTGTCAGGTGATACGCGCGTTGCGAAGAGACGTATCGGCCTTGGAGAAGTGCGATCCGCGCCACGTCGGCGACATCTCTCCTGTCGATCAGGTTTACCGCCCCGTCTTCGGCAGCGCCGCCCCAGGTCCCGTCGACGACCTGGGCCTTCGCCCGATTCAGCACGTCCATGAACGAGCTTGGTCGCAGGACGGTGTAACCGCTCTCCTGCTTCGCTAGGTGGGCTTCGATTTGCATATGCCAGTCGAATGGGTGGAGCCGCGTTGGCGGGCCCATCGCAGACAGCTTGACGATGTGGGGCACGCCGGCGGCGACAGCGGCGTCGATCAACAAGATCTCGTTGGTGACTTGGCGATCAGACGTGCCGTGCGAGAGGAATAGGCGGTCGGCACCTTGCATTGCATTTGTCAGGGACGACGGGTTGTCGAAGTCTATCTCCGCAACTTGGACCCGATCATCCTGGTCGATGCCGCTCGCATTTCGAGTGAGCGCGACGATTTCGACCGGGTCGCCGGAAAGGCATTCGACGAGCGCACTGCCCACGCGTCCAGTTGCTCCAGCAATCGCGATGCGGAGCGATTTGGCACTTTCTTTGGAATTGATCATGGTGTCGCCTTGCTAAAAAGTCAGTTGTTCTGAGCTGCAGAAGATCGCTCGAACCCACGGCTCGACTTGGCCCTCGTGTATCTTCCGAAATCAGTCACTCGGCAGCCTGATCCAGTTGCAGACCAAGTGCGTGCGCAACGCCGGCTCCGTAGTCGGGATCGGCACGTCTGCAGTTCTCGACGTGGCGCATTTGGACCTCCAGGGTTACTCCGCTGATCGCTCGCGCGGTATTGCCGAAAAGGGCATCCTGCTGCGCCGGCGACATGTTCCTGAACAGTATGCCGGGCTGCTCGTAATAGTCCTCGTCGACGCGATGGTCCCAGTGGTCGGCGAGATCGCCGATCTGCAGTGGGGTTTCCTTGAGTTCAGGGTGGTCCGCCCACATGCCGGTGCTGTTGGGCCAATAGGGTGTGGCGGCACCGAGGTTGCCGTCCACGCGCATTTGGCCATCGCGGTGATAGCTGTGGAATGGGCACTTGGGCGCGTTTACCGGGATGGAATGGTGGTTCACGCCAAGCCGGTAGCGGGCGGCGTCGCCGTAGGAGAAGAGGCGGGCCTGAAGCATCTTGTCGGGCGAGAAGCCGATGCCGGGAACAATGTTGGCGGGCGAGAAGGCGGCCTGCTCAACGTCGGCGAAGAAGTTCTCAGGGTTCCGGTTGAGCTCGACCTCTCCGACCGGGATGAGCGGATATTCGCCCTTGGGCCATACCTTGGTGAGGTCGAAGGGGTTGTGTCGGTGCTGCCGCGCCTGATCCTCCGTCATCACCTGGATGCTGAGCTGCCAGCGGGGGAATTCGCCGCGGTCGATGGCCTCGAGAAGGTCGCGCCCGCTGCTCTCACGGTCCTTTCCGACGATGGCCTCGGCCTCGGCGTCCGTCAGGTTCTCGATCCCCTGTCGGCAGCGGAAGTGGAATTTGACCCAGACGCGGCGATTGTCCGCATCGATCATGCTGTAAGTGTGGCTGCCGAAGCCGTGCATGTGGCGGAAGTCGCGGGGGATGCCGCGCTCGGACATCACGATGGTGACCTGGTGTAGCGCCTCGGGGAGCAGGCTCCAGAAGTCCCAGTTGTTCTGAGCGCTGCGAAGGCCGGTGCGCGGATCACGCTTCACCACGTGGTTGAGGTCAGGGAAGCGCAGCGGATCGCGGAAGAAGAACACGGGAGTGTTGTTGCCGACCACATCCCAGTTGCCCTCCTCGGTGTAGAACTTGACCGCGAAGCCGCGGATGTCCCGCTCGGCGTCGGCCGCGCCGCGCTCGCCGGCCACCGTCGAGAAGCGCATGAACAGCGGCGTCTCCTTGCCGATCTCCGAGAAGATCTTAGCCTTGGTGAAACGCGAGATGTCATGCGTAACCGTGAAGGTCCCGAAGGCGCCCGACCCCTTGGCATGCATGCGGCGCTCCGGGATCACCTCGCGGTCGAAGTGGGCCAGCTTCTCGATCAGCCAGACGTCCTGCAGCAGCGCCGGCCCGCGCGTTCCTGCGGTCATGATGTTGACGTTGTCGATGACGGGAGTGCCCGCAGCAGTGGTCAGGTCGGTCCGCGACATATCGTATTCCCTCGTTCCGATGATTTGTTCTCGGCGAGGGTAGAGGTGGGACGGCCGCACAGGCAGTGACCATGGGTGGAGTGCATGCCCTACGAAGGTATGTAGGGTCATCAGCCGTCCGCTACCGCATACCTGCGATCGTCCCGTGAATCGTCAGGCGGCGGTGCACGGGGGAGCTAGCCGCGTTCTCGCTGCAAAGAGGGACATTCTTCCAATGCTTATCCCAGATTTCCAGGTGCCGCCCGAGGCGCGACGGGAGCGTAGCGTAGTCTGGCACGACGCCGGAAGTGTCCCGGCCCTGGTCGCAGGGCTTTCGGGGCTTCAGATCATGCAGGGCATACGCGATGGAACGCTGCCGCCGCCGCCCATGGCGAGGCTGGTCGGCTTCAGGTGCACCGCCGCAGAGCATGGCGAAGTCGCCATGGTCATGGATCACGACGCGTCGATCGAGAACACGATGGGCATGGTCCATGGCGGTGCTACCGCCACCATTCTCGACACCGCGATGGGATGTGCGGCGCACACGACCCTTCCGGTCGGCAGTGGGATCGTGACGTTGGATCTGACGATCACCTACCTCCGTCCGGTCACGCCCCGGAGTTCGCCGGTGACCGCGATTGGTCGGGTCGTCAACGCGGGTCGACGGATGATCTACGTGACCGGAGAGGTAAGGGATGTCGGCGACAGCCTGGTCGCCCACGCCGTCGGCAATTTCTCGGTCGTGGCGTCACGCGGCTGAGCGCGGCGCGCCCTGCCGACACCATACCAGCGTCCAGATAGGCGTGATGATCCGGACCGGCCATGTTGAGCGCGCTCAGGCATGTGTGGAGCACGTTTGAAGGTTCGAGCTCTCGCCGCCTCATAGGAAGGATAATCTCATGGCTCAGGCGGTCTCGCGGACTTTGCCACGTGTTCCCGCATCGTTCTTCGGCATCGTCCTCGGTCTTGCGGGGCTGTCGAACGCGTGGCGGGCTGCACATGCCGCCTGGGGACTGCCGGTGGCAATCGCCGAGGTGATCCTCATCTGCGCGATCGTCGCGTGGGCAGCTGTTGCCGTGCTTTATGGTCTGAAGTGGGTGGTCACTCCCGCAATCGTCGCGGAAGAGGCGAAGCATCCTGTGCAATGCTGCTTCATCGGCCTGGCCGGCGTGAGTACGCTTCTGATTGCCCAGGGCGTGCTGCCCAGTTCACGCTCGCTGGCGATCGGCCTTTTCCTTCTCGGTGCGGGCTTCACCGTGTGCTTCGCACTGTGGCGAACTGGTCTCCTGTGGCGGGGTGGACGTGCGGACGCGGCGACGACGCCCGTCCTGTACCTCCCGATGGTCGCCGGCGGGTTCGTCGGCGCGACCGTCGCCTCCGCCCTGGGGTGGCGCGATTGGGGGCAGTTGGCCTTTGGCGCCGGATTCTTCACTTGGCTCGCGGTGGAGTCCGTGATCCTGCTCCGGCTCTACACGGCGGAGCCGATGCCACCGGCATTACGACCTACGATGGGCATTCAGCTAGCGCCTCCGGCTGTCGGAGCCGTGAGCTATCTGTCGGTTGGTCAAGGAGCGCCCGATCTGGTGGCGCATCTGCTCATCGGATACGCATTGCTGCAGGCCGCTCTGCTCCTTCGGATGTCGCGTTGGATTTCGGAGCAGCCTTTCGGCGCGAGCTACTGGGCCTTCACATTCGGTGCCACGGCACTCGCCGGGGCGATGGTGCGGTTGGCGCCTGCGGACCACGGCGGCGCGATCGCCACGCTCTCCCCGGTCGTCTTCGCACTTGCGAATATCGTGGTTCTGGGAATCGCGATCGGAACGTTGCGTCAATTGTTCACGGGACGCCTGCTGCCGCCGATCTCCGGACCGGATGTCCAACCGACGTCGGCTCGCTGAGACCCCCGACCCGAGTTGCACGCTCCCCTACCGATGTCTAGCCCGGCCCCGCAGACCGTCGCATGGTTTCCCCGTTTCCAACTTGCCAGTGTCTCGTCTCGGCCAACGGCGAGCGTCTACCGCCACGGTGGTCGATCGGGGTGCGGACGTTTCCGGCTCAGGAGGACCAGAGTGACTCACTTGAACTATTCTATCGACGGGCCGGTCGCGGTCATCACCTTGTCCAACGGTCAACAGAACCGCCTTTCACCCCAGATGTTGGACGAACTCGATGCCGCTCTATCAGCGGTCACCAACAGCAACGCCCGCGCGCTGCTGTTGCAGGCGGATGGTCCGGACTTCAGCTTCGGAGGCGACATCGTTCCCTGGCCGGATCTCAGCGCACACGAGCTACGTGGCTTGCTCGAGAGGTTCATGCAGGCTTTCAATCGGTTCGAACGCATGGCGATACCGACCGTGGCGTCCGTTCAAGGGCATTGCCTCGGCGGAGGGTTGGAGCTTGCGATTCGAGCCGACGTTATATTCGCGGCGGAGAACGCCCGCTTCGGTCATCCTGAGCAATCGCTTGCGATCGTGACGCTGCTCGGCGGAGTCTATCGGGTGGCTGAGAGGGCGGGCCGATCCAAGGCCATGGAGTGGGCCCTGACCTCGGAGCAGGTTCCTTCGCAGGTCATGGCGCAGCATGGCGTCGTCAACCGCGTCGTCGCCGACGAGGCGCTCCGCGAGGAGGCGAGGGCATTCGCGACGAAGCTGTCGGCCGGTCCGACACGCGCCCACGCGGCGCACAAGGCGCTAATGCGTATTTGGGCGACGGGTGGCGTGTCTGCGGCCGATGAGGCCATGGCAGATATCTCACTTCCCCTTTTTGAAACCGACGATGTCAGGCTTGCCCTCCCAGCCTCGGTCGATGCGTTCAAACTCGGAAAGGCCCGACCGGCCTTTGATTTCAAGGGGAGCTGAGCTCCTGGGCTCCTGTTTCAGGAGCGGCATGGGCCGGCCCCTGCCTTGGTATTCGCACGACTCGCAGAGATCAACACGCGGACTGGTGCGGGTGTCCCCGAGAAGGGGGCACTGGCATGTATCGGGGCGATGGAGCCTAGGGACGGCAGTCGCGCGGGTCTGAAAGCTAGCGATATTGTCGTTGCTGGTTCTGCCGGCCCTGAAGTCCGCCCGCTTCCAGCCCGTATGTATCGGCCGCGACCACCGACCCGGGTCGGAATCGAACCTACCGAAGTCTGGGGCGAACTCGCCGACCGTCCAATGGCTCACCGGCGCGTCGGTTGCGAATGTGGCGTCCAGTCACTCCCGGCGCAGATGCGCCGACAACAGGTAGGGAATTCTCATCATGCGCCTCGGTCGATTTTCAAGGTTGATGCTTCTTGCGGCAACCGCCGCGTCGATCCCGATGCTGGCCGTCGCGCAGACCGCGCCGGCGCCGGCGCTGCCGATCGTGCGGGGCGACTACCGCCTCGCAACTTACGGCGAGACGATCGACAAGCTGGTCGCCGACTTCATCGAGAAGCACAAGCTGCCGGGCCTCTCCATGGCGATCGTGCAGGCACCCTACATTCCGCGGTCTGCCGGATACGGCAAAACCAGCCTCGACCTGGACGAACTCGCGTCGACCAAGACGATGTGGAACATCGGTCCGGTGACGCAGGCCTTCACCGCCGTCGCGGTGATGCAGCTGAAGGAGGCGGGTAAGCTCAATCTCAGCGATCCCGTATCGCGGCATGTCCCCGGCCAGCCTGCGGCGTGGAGCCGCGTCACGCTTCTCCAGCTCATGCAGCACAGCTCCGGTATCCCCGACTATCGCCCTCATCTCGAGGACGCGAAGCGCTACAAGCCCGAGGAGCTTCTCGATCTGGTGCGGGCCGAACCGCTGCGCTTCAGGAGCGGCACGCAGGTGTCGCTCAGTGCGACGGATGCGACGCTCCTTGCGCTTGTCATCGAACATGCCAGCGGCATGCCCTATCGCGAGTTCGTCCGCCGGCATCAGATCGACCCGATGCATCTGGAGAGCACGATGTTCGCCGACGAGTTCGCGTCGCGCGCCCGCATCGATCGCCCAGCATCGCACTCGGGAGACAACCAGCACTCGCGCTTCAAGTCGGAGGAGCCCTTTATCAACCCCGTCGAGCCAGCGACCGGCTATCGCATGGTCGGCGGCCAGATGACGCGCGTCGCGCCAGAGGCGTCGTCCAACCTGCTGGGCTTCGGCGACCTCTGGTCTTCAGCAGAGGATATCAGCAAGTGGGACATCGGCCTTGCAGGCTCGACGCTGATCAAGGAACTCGCTGATCGCGATGTCGTCTACATGCCGACCAAGCTCGCTAATGGAACCGTCGTGCCGGCGATGCTCGGCTGGGAGTTCACGCACCATCCCGGCTTCATGGAGGTGAAGGGCGACTCGCCTGGTTTCAGCTCCTACCTCAGCCGCTTCACGGCGTCGGACGAGCTCGTCTGCGTGACCTTGCTGACGAACAAGGAGGGTGTGGACCTCACGGTTCTCGCGCGCCAGATCGCCCAAGCCTACAAGGCCGATCTCGGGCCGGGCGTCGATCAGGCGCAGATGGTCGTGCAGGAAAGCAAGTTCGGTTCGGCCGAAACGATCGCGCGGATCCGCGATGCGCTGAGCGAAGCGAAGGTCCCCGTCTTCGCCACCGTCGATCACGCCGCGAACGCGCGCGGTGCAGACCTCCAGCTCCGGCCGACGACCGTCATCACCTTCGGCAACCCCAAGGTTGGCACGAAGCTGATGAACGAGACGCAGGCGATCGGCCTCGATCTTCCGCTCAGGATGATCGTCTGGGAGGATGCCCGCGGTCGGACGTGGGTTGGCTATCCGAACCTCGACACGCTCACCGCCCGATATGACATCAAGGACGCCGCCACGATCGGCGCGATGTCCATGTTCATGGACGGTGTCGCCCGCCGCGCGGCGAACGTCTATGTCTACTGAGGCCGTGGCGGTGCTGGACCATTCGTTCGATCGACGCCGTGCATTTGCGTTCCTTGGCGGGGCCGCCGCGCTGGCGGCGCTACCTGGAGCCACATTCGCTCAACAGGTGCCCCGGTCACCGGATGCTCTGGCATCTGGGGCGGGTGCCTTGGCTGAATTAACCCGCAGGCTTGCGGCGGCGCCTCGCCGCAGAGGCTTCGACAGGGTTCCCTTCATGATCGACCGCAACGACCTCTGGGACCATGAGGCTTCCGAGATCCTGCTGGGGTACCGCGGCGACCGGAAGCAGATGTGGGAGGCGTCAGAGATCTCGTCGGCGTGGCTAAACCTGGTGCGAGAGTCGATGAACGGACAGGTCTTCGCCCACCGCCATCCCGACTTCCTCGCCGTGGGGGCGGTCCACGGAACCGCCCATCTCACACTGTTCGACCAGAGCATGTGGGACAGATACGGACTGGCGATGAATGCCGGGGGGAAGATCACCGGAAATACTTTTGTCGCCGAGCGCGCTGGGGTTTCTCCTGGAGATGACCGTCAGAAGGTCGACGGCTTCTATGGCGTCGGCAACACGAATATCCGGACCCTGCAGCGGCGAGGCGCCGTCATGGTCGCCTGCCATGACTCCATTCACGCCATCGCTCGCGGCGTGGTGGCCAAGGCGGGGACCGGCAACGCAGACGTTGTGGCTGCCGACCTGACGAACAACCTCATCGAGGACGTGGTCCTCGTCCCGAGCGTGGTTGCCTATCTCGTCGAGCTGCAGGCGGCCGGCTTCACCTACGCCAAGGCAGCCTAGGCCTTACCTCCGAGGGTGAATGCTCCTGGCCTCGGATTGATCAGCTAGACGCGCGTGCATCGGTGCGCGCGCCTCGACCTTAGCCGAACAAGCTCATCAGATCGTCGATTAGCGCCTGCGAGTTGAAAGGCTTTATGAAGAGCCGACGCACGCCTGCCGCCTGCGCCTGCTGCTGGACCTCCGGCGTCGGGAAGGCTGTGATCAGGATTATCGGAACGTCGCTCTCGCGCACTGTGCGTGCGAGCTGAAGACCCGATGTGCCCTTCATCTGAATGTCGCTGACGATACAGTCGAAGATGCCGACTTCTCCACTCGTGATGAGCGCGTCGGCATTCTCATACATCCTCGCTGCGTACCCGATGCTCTCGAGCAGATCACCGAGCGCCGTGCGGAGGTCTTCATCGTCATCGACGACGGCGATCAGTGAAGGGCGCTCCATGCATTTGCGCGGCAATGATTCGGCTCTCAGATAAATTTCGGGCGGGACGCCGCTGTCTCGGTATCCCGGTGATCGGGGACAGGTCTCGAGTTGGCAAGAGCGTTGGGACGGTTCGACACGCTGCCGACCTACTTTTCCGTCAGACGAAGATGCCGCTTAAGGTTCTGCGTCCCGCTCATCGCATTGACCAGGCTGCACTTTGCTTAAAGCTAAAGGGCTAGCTCGTTGCGTCCCCGACATTGATTATGCGACGCGTTTCGAAGGATGCGCTATGCAAAGCGCGGGCGCGCAGCGTCAGTGCGACGAGCAACTATCCGGTGGGGCATGAGCGATCGGCTGAAATCTAACGCGATCCTGGGCGCTGCCGCGCTTCTGGCGGGCATCGTCTTCTGGGTGGACACCGTCGCTCGGTATGACTTCGCGATATCCGTCCTCTACCTCGCCGTGCTGGTCCTTGTTTCGTTCGCGGCCAACGCGAAGGCGGTGGTCCGCGCCGCGCAGATCTGCGTCGCTCTCGCGATCCTCGCCTGGTTCATCGGACACTCGGCTGACCCCTCGGTCGCAAGCGCGCTGCGGTGCGTTGTCGGATGCACCGCGATCAGTGTGACGGCCGCGCTACTGGTCAGCCGCAAGCGCCTTGAGACGATCAAGCGCGACCTCGAGCGTAGCAGGTCGGAGGTCGAACTCTTCGCCAACTCCGTTCCCTTCGTGCTCTGGAGATCGAACCCGCAGGGCGAGATCGAGTATCTCAACCAGAGCTGGACGACGGTGACCGGCCTCGACCGCGTATCTGTCCTTGAAGGGCAGCGCTACAACGACGTGGTTCACCCTGACGACATTCCAATTCTCAACGAGACGGTGTCAAAGGCGGTGGCGACGCGGACCGTGACCGACCTGAAGGTCCGCGTGCGCCAGGCGGACGGATCGTATCGCTGGATGCAGATCTACGACAATCCGGCCTATTCGCCGCTGAGCGGACAGGTCGAGAGGTTTGGAGGGCTGTCGGACGTCCACAACGAGGTTATTGCGAAGGAGCAGCTCCAGAAGGTGAGGGCAGAGCTGGAGGAGAGCCGGAGGGAGCTCGTAAACTTCACGAACTCGGTCCCGCAGATACTCTGGCGCGCGGACCGGCAGGCCAACGTCGACTTCTACAACGAGCGATTCACGGAGGTGACCGGCAGGGACCTCAACGCCGTCATCGCGAAGCAGGACTGGATCGAGGATTTCCATCCGGATGATCGCGCAGCTTATCTTGCCAACCTTGAGAAGTCCTTCTCTGCGGGGAAGGAGTTGCGGGAGACGTTCAGGCTGAGGCACGCCAACGGCACCTACCGTTGGATGTCGCTCGTGGGCCGGCCGGTGCCGATCGCGGACGGATCCGACGAGATCCGCTACTATGGCGGCGTCTCCGACATCCATGACGAGGTGAGTGCGCACCAGAAGGTACGAGAGCTGAACGAGACGCTTGAACAGCGCGTATCCGAACGCACCTCCGAATTGCTCCGGACCGAACGACGCTACGCGGGGCTCTTCGACGTCAGCAACATGAGCTTCGCAGAGGTCGACTTCAGCGCGGCCGAGCGGCGTATCGACGCCCTGAAGGCGGAAGGGGTGACGGATCTTCGCGCCTACATGTCGATCCATCCGGATGCGCTCGCCGAGACGCTCGCCATGATCAGGATCGTCCGGGTCAACGAGGCCATGGCCCGGCTACTCGGTTACGACGATGCCGTCGATCTCACCTCGCATCCGCCGGCGGAGCTGGCCGAGGACGGCGCCGAGCTCCTGCTCAGGCAGCTCGAGATGTATTTCAATGGGATCGACCACATCGATGGACCGGCGGTTCTCGTGGGCAAGGGGGGCAAACGCATCCCCGTCTACTACAACGTCACGAGGCTTCCTGATGGTCTGCACCTCGCGAGCCAGGTCGACCTCACGGATCAGATGCGCATCGAGGAGATGCGGAGGGCCGCGCAGTCCGAGCTTGCGCGAGCGAACCGCGTCGCGACGGTTGGCGCTCTCTCGGCCTCCATCGCGCACGAGCTGAACCAGCCGATCGCGTCGATACTGATCGACGCGCAGACGGGGCTCCGGCTCGCCCTTCGCGACGGTCCGGACATCGAGAAGGTCGCGAACATTCTGCAGCGCGTGGAGCGGACCGCACAGCGCGTCGCCAGAATAGTCCAGCGCACCCGTGAGAACATCGTTGCCGGTCGAAGGGCGGTGCAGGACGTCGACCTGCTGCGTCTTGCGGAGGAAACGCGCGAGTTGCTGGCGCACGATCTTGCGCTTGCGGACGCTAGACTGGAGATATCGAGTGAGAGCGAGATCCCGACGATAAAGGGGGACCCTGTGGAACTGCAGCAGATCCTGGTGAACCTCGTGACGAACGCTATCGACGCGATGCGGGATCAGAGTGGGCCAAGACGGATCGGGATCGAACTCATGGAGGAGGTGGATACGGTTCGCGCGCGCGTCACCGACACCGGGCCGGGCATACCGGATGCGAACCTGGAGAAACTGTTCGATCCCTTCTTCACGACGAAGGCGACCGGCATCGGGATGGGTCTGCAGATCTGCCGGAGTGCGATCGAGTCGATGGGCGGCCAGTTGACGGTAGCGAATATCCCCGGTGGCGGAGCCTGCTTCTCCTTCGACCTTCCGATCGCCACGACGGAGGATGAAGCCGCATCGGTGGCTTAGACGCGGCAACGCCCCCGAGGGGTTCCTCGGAGGCGCTGCGCTTGAGATGGTGCCGGGCCGACGGCCCGGAGCGGTCAGGCCTTGATGAAGGCGAGGATGTCGGGGTTCAGGACGTCTGCGTGAACCGTCAGCATGCCGTGCGGGTAGCCCTTGTAGACCTTCAGCTCGCCCTTCTTGAGCAGCTTGACCGCCAGGAGCGCGGCGTCGGCGATCGGCACGACCTGATCGTCGTCTCCGTGGATCACAAACGTCGGGACCTGGATCGCCTTGAGGTCTTCCGTGAAGTCGGTTTCCGAGAAGACCTTGATGCAGTCGTAGTGCGCCTTTGCGCCACCCATCATGCCCTGCCGCCACCAGTTCTGGATCGTGCCCTGGATCACCTGCGCACCCGGGCGGTTGAAGCCGTAGAAGGGGCCGCTGGCGATATCGAGATAGAGCTGCGCGCGGTTAGCGGCGAGGGCGGTGCGATAGCCATCGAACACCTCCATCGGGCTGCCGCCGGGGTTCTTGTCCGACTTCACCATGATGGGGGGCACGGCGCCGGCCAGAACCACCTTGGCGACGCGGCCGGCCTTGGCCCGGGCCGCGTAGCGGCAGGCTTCGCCGCCGCCAGTCGAGTGGCCGATGTGGACGGCGTTCTTGAGGTCGAGCTTGTCGGTCAGCTCGATGACGTCGGCCACGTAGGTGTCCATGTCATTCCCGGTGTCGGTCTGCGTCGAGCGACCGTGGCCGCGACGATCGTGCGAGACGACCCGAAAGCCTTTGCCGAGGAAGTAGAGCATCTGGTTGTCCCAGTCGTCCGACGACAGCGGCCAGCCGTGATGGAAGAAGATCGGTTGGGCGTCCTTCGGACCCCAGTCCTTGTAGAAGATCTCGGTGCCGTCCTTGGTGGTGAAGGTTGCCATGGTCTTGTCTCCTTTGGCGTCTGTGGAATTGCCGGCGATGGAACAGGCGGGAAGGGTTGCCACGAGGCCGAGGGCGGCCATGCCGCCAAGTAGTTCGCGCCGGGTGGTGTCCGGCGACCAGCCGGAGGTCGGCAGCCCGCTCATGATGCTTCGCCCAGCGTCGCGACCGTTTCGTCGGTCGACCAGAGTGCGTTGGCGAACCAGCGGAAGTTGAGGAGCGCCGCCGCATAGGCGTCGCCCTCCGGAATCTTGCTCCCGGCGGTCGCGTCCCTGACCACGACCACCTCGAGGCCATGCTCGACGAAATCGCGCAGATGGGATTCGACGCAAAAGTTGGCCGCCATCCCGGCGAGGATGACCTGGGTGGCCCCGGTCTTGCGCAGCTGGAAGAGGGTGTCGTTGGTCTGCGGGCCGGCGATCTTGTGCGGCGAGCAGACGATCGTCCGTCCGTCCTCGATCACGTCCTTCAGGGTCGGGAGCCAGTCGGCACCGGAACCTTCGAACCCGTCGACGGACAGGGGATCGTCGCGCTTGAACATGCCGAGCATGTGCATGAGCGCCTCGCCCGGCGCGTTGAACCGCCATCGGTCGTCATGCGGATAGTAGTAGTGCGGCGAGATGATGATCGGCATTCCGGCATCGCGTGCCGCGGTCATCAGGCGGCGGAGGTTCGGAACGGTCCCCTGCTCGGCGATGCTCTCCGAGAACACTGCATAGGCGGCACCGTCCTCACCGAGGAAATCGATCTGCGGATCGGTGATGACGAGCGCGGCCTTGCGCTTGTCGAAGACGAAGCTGCTCGGGGGAAGCGCGGGGTCGGACGGGTCGGCGTAGGCCGGGTTGCTGGGCGTGTAGGACATCGCGTTCCTCGTGAAGGTTTGTAGATGTCAGGATGCGCGTTGCAGCGCAGCGCCGCCATCGTACGAGGGACTGCGCGATCACATACCAAGGTCTGTTCGCCTTGCCGTAGCGATGCAGACAAGGATGGATAGGACACGTCTCGTGCGAGCCGGGTTTCGCGCACGGCACCGCCGATGAGATGGCCCTCCCCACACCAACGTAGGTATCGCTCTATCCGGTGCTGAGCGTCAGTTCTTCACGCGAAGGAGAACCGCCATGGCAAATCATCAAACCGCACTCACGCAGTATGTCGAAGCAGGACCGACCAAGTTCGCATTCCGGCGCTTCGGCAACGCATCTGGTGGACAGATCGTGCTGCTCCAGCACTTCACCGGCGGGCTCGACCACTGGGATCCTATCCTGACGAACGGTCTTGCCGAGGAGCGCGAGGTCATCCTGGTCGACGTCCCGGGTATTGGCGGTTCGGTCGGCACCACGCCGCAGACGATCGAGGGCATGGCTGCGAGCATCGTCGAATTCGTCGATGCGCTCGGCCTCGACACCTTCTACCTCTTGGGGTTTTCCATCGGAGGCATGGTGGCGCAGGCCTTCGCAAAGGCCAACGCCAGGCGCCTCAAGAAGCTCATCCTCTGCGGCACCAGCCCGCGTGGCGGCGAGCCATCCCCCTACATGGAGGAGGTGCGTCAGCGGGCGACCGGGAACGCCAGCGTCGACGACTTCCTGTGGTTGTTCTTCGGGCATTCGGAGACGGGAAAGGCGGCCGGACGCGCGTTCTGGGAGCGTCGGATGGAGCGGAGCGAGGACCGCGATCCGCCGACCAAGCCCGAGAGCATCATGTCGCAGGCGCTCGCCGGGCGTGACTGGCTCGAACCGCATGGCGAGCGGTTCGCCGATCTGGCGGCGATCACGATGCCGACGCTGGTCGTGAACGGCACCAATGACGTCATGCTGCCGACGATCAATTCCTTCCATCTCCAGCAGCATATTCCCGACGCGCAGCTGATCATCTATCCTGATGCGGGGCATGCGGCCCAGTTCCAGCATCCAGAGCTGTTCCTAAAGCACGCGAAGCTGTTTCTAACAGCTGAACAGTAGCCGGCGGACGGCGATCGCCGGCTCCCGCATGATATGCGGCGGAAGGGCCTGGGCCAATCCCGGGCCCTTTTCGTGATCGGACCTGTAAACGACTCCGCTCAGCGGTGCCGGGCGATCTCCTTCGGCGCAAACACATGTGCGGTGTCATCGTGAACTGCGATGCGTCGCTCGAATGCCTACCAAAGCACAGGGGCGCCAGACTGGGGGACAGCTGTCCAGTCTCAGGTAGAACCGGGATATTCAGCTTGTCCGGGCCGGCCAATCCCTCCCCCCAAGCTGCATCGCCCCCCGCAGCAGGTCGGCCCGGCGCCCCATCGCGAGGTACGAGATGAGCTTCCGTGGAATATACCTTTCGCAGACATTTCTCCGGATGTCGGTCGGGTCGCTCGGCCTGCTTACGATGCTGCTCGTCAGCATCTTGCTTCGGCCCTGAAATGCGACATCGCTGGTCAAGCGTCCAAGAGGTCGGCCGAAGCGAAGCCCCTGGCAGCGCGCCGGATGACTTGCGGGGGCTGACCAAACGCGCGCAGGAAAGCGCGCCGCATCCGATCGCGATCCGCGAAGCCAGTCTGCTGTGCCACCACGTCGATGGAGTGGCTGCTGTCCTCCATCAACGTCCGGGCAGCTTCGAGGCGAAGGTTTTCCACGGCTTTGGCGGGCGACTGGCCAGTCTCCGTTTGGAACGCGCGGCTGAACTGGCGCGGGGAGAGATGGGCAACCTCCGCCAGATCCTCGACCGAAAGTCGGCTGGTGAGGTTTCGCCGCGCGAAGGTCATGACCGCCTGGATTCTGTCGGACTTCGGCTCGAGCTCCAGCAGAGTGGAGAACTGGGACTGACCGCCGCTGCGGCGATGGTAGACGACCATCTTGCGCGCGACCTGCCGCGCCGCGTCGAGGCCGAGATCCTCCTCGACGAGAGCGAGCGCGAGATCGATGCCTGCGGACATTCCGGCGGACGTCCAGACCGGCCCGTCGGCGATGAATATGCGGTCCTCCTCGACCCGTATCCTAGGATACTTCTCCGCCATCGCGCGCGCATACATCCAGTGCGTCGTCGCCCGTCGTCCATCAAGCAGGCCCGCCTCGGCGAGGACCAGCGCTCCGATGCATGGGGCTGCTATGCGGCGGGCGAAGCCGGGCGAACGGCGGACGAACTCGACCACCTCGGGCGTGGCTTCCTCCATGCTGCCCCCGACGACCAGCAGGTCGAGCTGATCTCCGGAGAAGCGCGTCGTCATGACCTCGAACCCGACCGATGTCCGAACGGGTCCTCCGCCAGCCGAGAGCATCACGACGTCGTAGACCGGCGTGCTGTCCTGAAGGTTCGCGATCTCGAACACGGTCGAGATGGCGAGCGTGATGGGGGAGTAGCCCGGGTGGATGACGAAGCCGACCTTGCGCATGTGATTCCGTCCGAATGTCCTGATCTGTCGTTTCTATGTCATTTCGGACGCGACCCGACAATCCTAATTAGCACTCAGCCGCACGATGCGGTTCGAAGGAGGTTCTGATGAGCAGCATGGGTACGGCGCTGGTGACGGGCGCATCGAGCGGGATCGGCGCGATCTACGCTGACCGTCTCGCGAAGCGCGGATATGATCTGATCCTGGTGGCGCGCAACGCCGACCGCCTGCAGGCGGTGGCGAAGCGGATCAGCGATGAGACGAGCAGGGCGGTGAACGTTCTCGCAGCGGATCTCTCGGATCGTGACGATCTGTTCCGGGTCGAGCAGGTCCTGCGGGACAATGCCTCGATCACCATGCTGGTGAACAACGCTGGCTTCGGTGGCGTCACGCCGCTTCTCAACTCCGATGTCGAGCGCATGGAGCTGATGGTCGACCTGAACGTCACCGCGCCGATGCGTCTGGCCTACGCGGCAGCCCCGGCATTTGTCGTTCGCGGCGCCGGCACCATCATCAATATCTCGTCGATCGTCGCGATCGGCCCCGAGATCCTTAACGGCGTGTATGGCGGCACTAAGGCGTTCGTTCTCGCTTTCACCCAATCGCTCCAGCACGAGCTCGCCGATAAGGGCGTGCGCATCCAGGCGGTCTTGCCGGGTGGAACGGCGACCGAGTTCTGGGGGATCGCCGGCGCTGGCGACTACGCCAACAGTCCGCTGGCAATGCCGGTCGAACGGATGGTGGACGCAGCCCTCGCTGGCCTTGATCTGGGCGAAGTTGTGACGATCCCGCCGCTGCAGGATGGTGCCCTGTGGGACGAATACGAGGCGCTTCGCCGCCGCATCGCCGGGGATCTCGCCCACGCGCGCCCCGGCAGCCGCTATGTGACGGAGATTGCATGATGGCGTCGGGCGAGGGTGTCGCCGGGATGCCGGCACCGGAGACCATCGATTTCGAGGGGCTTTCGGTTCGATTTATCAAGGGCGGAGCTGAGGGTGGTGTGCCCATCCTACTGACGAGCCCCTGGCCTCAGAGCGTCCTCGCCTTCCGCTTCGTCTGGGATGCCTTGGCGGAGCTTGGTCCCCTGATCGCGGTGGACCTACCGGGTTTCGGTCGTTCGAACGCGAGTTCGCTCGCGCTCTCCCCGTCCGGAATGGGCAGCCTGGTTGTGCGTCTGCTGGATCACCTCCGGATTGAACGCTGCCATGGCGTTGGCCCCGACGTCGGCACGCCAGCACTGCTTTTCGCGGCACATGAGGCGCCGGAGCTGTTTGCCACGATAACGGTCGGTAGCGGCGGTACAGACATGGCGCTCGTCGGCGAACGACTTCGAGGGCTCATCGAGGGGCCGGTCTCCGGTCTCGAGGTCGGAGAGGACGCCGCGGCGATCGTTCAGGTTATCAGGTCGCTGAGCGCGTCCGAGCCTTCGCCCGAGGTCATGGAGGACTACAGGCTGTCCTCAGCCCACGGGCGGTATCGCGAGGCTGCGGAATACGTCCGGGCATATCCGCGCGATCTTCCGGTCCTGCAGGGCTTCGCTGGTGAGATCCGAACTCCCGTGCTGGTCATCTCAGGAAGCGACGATCCGCTCGTGCCGCCGTCCAACGGGGCGTTGCTCGAACGGCTTATCCCTCACTGCAGGCACGAGATCCTGAAGAGCGGCCACTTCGTCTGGGAGGATGCAGCGGAGGAATACTCATCCCTCGTCTCTGCCTGGATCCGCACTGGCGGACAAATCGACTGATCCATCTTTTTCGGAGAAGAGCAATGCAACTGACTGACAACACTATTCTCATCACCGGCGCCACGTCGGGCATCGGACGAGCGCTGGCTGAGGCTTTCCATGCCAAGGGCAATCAGGTGATCATCGCCGGCCGCCGCCAAGCGCTTTTGGACGAGGTGACCGCCGCAAATCCCGGCATGGCAGCCATCCGCCTCGACATCAGCGATCCCGCCAGCATCGAGGCGGCCGCGGCCGAACTGATCGCCAAGTTCCCGGCGCTGAACGTCCTCGTCAACAACGCGGGCATCATGCCATTCGACGATGCGTCGACCGCGATGGACGATTCCGTCAGCCAGCAGATCGTGACGACGAACCTGCTCGGGCCGATCCGGATGACCTCGGCGCTGATCGAGCATCTGAAGGCGCAGCCGCGCAGTGTCATCATCAACAATACGTCGGTGCTGGCGTATGTCCCGCTCGCCGGAAACGCGGTCTACTCGGCGAGCAAGGCTGCGCTGCATAGCTTCACCATGTCGCAGCGCTTCATGCTCCGCGACACCTCCGTCCGGGTGCAGGAGATCGCGCCGCCTTGGGTCGACACCGACCTGATCGTGAAGAGCGGTGACCCGCGCGCGATGCCGCTCGAAGCCTTCATCGCGGAGACGATGGCGAAGCTGTCGTCCGATGACGAGGAGATCATCGTCGATTCCATCCAAGCGTTCCGCGACAATCCCGGCTCGGGCGAGCATGCGGTGGTGAACGGCTTCAACGCAGCGATGATCGAGAACCCGATCCCGACGGCGGCGGCAGCGTGAAGCGGCTGGCGCCCTCCTCGGACGTGCTGCCTGAGAGCGGCAATGCCGGAGGGGCGCCGACAGCCGCCGATCGAAACTGGAGCAGGCACCTCGGTGCCTGCTCCACGCTCTTGATCGTGGCACTGATCGTCTACTTCGCAATGGTGCCCGAGATCGCCGACCGCGCGGTCGCCATGATCCTAGCGTGTCTGACGTCTCTGACGATGGCACCGATCATCCTGAAGTCGCCGGCTTCGCATCAGTCCGCGCGACCGCATCTGCGGCATTGAGGTCGACCGTCTTTCGCCACCGTCGGCATTGATCCGAGAGATCATGTTCTCAATCGGACTGCGGTCGGGGGCCATGCTCCCGACCGCATCCGTTTCACCCCTCGGCCGATGCCGCGAACGCGTCCATTGCGCGCGTGGAATATACGAGGCCCGCGCCAGCGTTCAGCGAGATCGCCACGCCTAGGGCCTCGGCAAGCTCCTCCTCGGTCGCTCCGGCTTCGCGGGCCGCCTTCGTGTGAACGGTGATGCACCCGTCGCAGCGCAGCGTGATGGCGCACGCGACGGCGATGAGCTCGCGCGTCTTGGGATCGAGGTGGCCGGTCTTCGCGCCGGCGCCACCGAGCATGGCATAGCCTCGCGTCGTGTCCGGCGTGAGCTTGCCCAGGCCGCCGACGCCGGCGAGCACCTGGTCGCGATATCCGTTCCAGTCCATCATGTGCATTCTCATTCTCCTTCTAAGAACTATTCCTCGCGCATCCGCTTCACATCGGCCGCGGTGATGCGGGAAGGCTTCGCGCCGAAGCGCGCGGTGACGTAGTTCGCCACGTTGGCGATCTCGGCGTCGCTGTAGGCGGACGCGAAGGCCGGCATGTAGGCGCCGGGCCGTTCGGGTGACCCGCCGGTCCCGTGCAGGATCATCATCGCAACGTTGGACGCCGAACCGTCGTTGACGGCGCGGTTTCCAGTGAGTTGCTGATCGCTGGTGATCGCACCCTGACCGGACCAGGCGTGGCAGCTCGCGCAGGCACCCTCGAAGATGCGCTTGCCCGGTGTGTTGTCGCTCGGCCCGGCGTTTGCGGCGGCCGGCGCGGGACCGGCCATCGCAGGAGATGCCTTGGTGCGTATTGGCGGGATGGTGCGCAGGTACGAGACCATCGCGGCGATGTCGGCGCGGGTGAGGCGGCTGGTGCTGAGTGCGACGGCCTCGGCCATCGGTCCCGAGGCGACCCCGCGTCCCTCCGCGTGGCCTTTCGCGAGATACTGGGTCAGCTCGGCGTCGGTCCATTGTCCTATGCCGCTCAGGCGATCGCCGGTGATGTTGTAGGCATTCCAGCCTTCGGCTTGGCCGCCCGCGAACTTATGCCGCGTGTCCATCGCCTGCATGAGCGTGCGTGGCGTATGGCACTCCCCGCAGTGGCCGGCGGCCTCGACCAGATAGGCGCCGCGATTCCATTGGGCGCTGCGTTCCCTCACTGGCTCGAAGCGCCGGTCGGAATTGAAGAACGCACCCCATATCGCCATTAGCCAGCGCTGATTGAAAGGGAACGCGAAGGTGTTCGGGATATTGGCCTGCCGCACGGCGGGCAGCGACCCGAGATACTTCCTGATCGCGAGGACGTCGGCGTCCGTCAGCATCGTGTAGGAGGCGTAAGGAAACGCCGGATAGAGTCGCTCACCATTCCGTCCGACGCCCTTGTGAACGGCACGAAGGAACTCCGCGTTCGTCCATGCACCGATCCCGGTCTCCCGGTCGGGTGTGATGTTCGGGGTGTAGATGGTGCCGAACGGGAGCTTGAAGGGCCGGCCCCCTGCGAAGGGCTTGCCGCCTTTCGCGGTATGGCACGCTGCGCAGTCGGCCGCCTCGGCGAGATACTCTCCCCTGGCGAGAGGGGCGGCCTTGGCGAGATCCTCCGGGACGCCGGTGATGCCCGCCCGACCGTAGTCCTCCAGCGAGACCCGCGTCCCGCCGGCGAAGTCGAGCGCATCCGGCAGGAAGAGAAGCCTCCAGGCGACCACCGCAGCGAGGATCAGGGCCGCACCGCCGAGGAGCAGCCAGTTCCGGTGCCGGCCGATCATGTCCGGGCTCCCTTGACGAGCAGGGACTGGTCGATCGGCATCCTCGTCAGGTGGACACCGGTCGCGGCGAGGATCGCGTTCGCCACGGCGGCCTGGACCGACACGGTGCCTGGCTCCCCGATGCCCCCCGGGGCTTCCGCGTTCCGAACGACATGGACTTCGATCCGCGGCGTCTCGTTCATCCTGACGACGAGGTAGTCGTGGAAGTTGCTCTGCTCAGTGCGGCCGTTCGCGATCGTGATGCGGCCGTGAAGGGCCGCGGAAAGCCCGAAGACAAGTCCGCCCTGGATCTGCGAGACGATGCCATCGGGATTCACCGGTGTTCCGCAATCGACGGCGGTGGTCATGCGAACGACCCTCACCGCGCCATCATCGTCCACCGCCACCTCGGCGATGGTGCACAGGTAGGTGCCGAAGGCGAATTGCAGGCTGATGCCTCGGCCTTGCCGGTGGGGAAGGGGATTGTCCCAACCCGCCTTCTCGGCCGCCAGATCGAGGACTGCGCGGGCACGGGCCTGCTTGCCGATGATCGATCGGCGGAAATCCAGCGGGCTGCGCCCGGCCTCATGGGCGACGCGGTCGACGAAGCTCTCCGTGGCGAACACGTTCATGTTCGGACCGACGCCTCGCCAAAAGGCTGTGGTTATCCCCTTCGGTTCGTGCCGCACCCAGGTGACGTAGTTCGCTGGAAGGTCGTAGGGCGTCTCTGCGGCACCATCTACGGCATCGTTGTCCACCTTTCCGTCAAAGGCAGGTGGGAGCCAGCGCCCGACGACCGTCGGTCCCGCGACCTTGTGGCCCCAAGCGACGACCTTGCCGTCCTCGAGACGTGCCTGCATCCAGCTGCCATACAGCGATCGATAGGGCGCGCGGGCGACGTCCTCCTCGCGAGACCAGACCACCTTCACCGGTCCATCGACATGCCGGGCGATACGGACGGCCTTGCGGATGCCGTCCACCTCGAGGCGCCTGCCGAAGCCACCCCCGATCAGATGGTTGTGGACGACGACCTTCTCCGTTGGCAGCCCGGTCTCTTCGGCCGCGGCGCGCTGGGCCATCGTCATGACCTGCGTGCCAACCCATACCTCGCAGATGTTCGCGGTCACGTGGACGGTGCAGTTCATCGGCTCCATCGGCGCGTGGGCGAGAAGCGGAAGCTCGTAGAATTCCGAGATGACCCCTTCGCCGGAGAGCTTGGGTCTGGCTCCCGTGTCGACGGCGACATTGCCCTCGGTGCGTCCGGCGTCGATCAGAGCGTTCCGGAGCGTCTCGGTTGAAAGCGAACCGAACTCGCCGTCGCGCCACGTGATGTCCATCGCGGCGAGCGCCCGCATCGCGCCCCAACTCGTGTCGGCCACGACGGCGACAATGTCTTCGAGGACGATGATCTGGCTTACGCCGGGAAGATTTCGCGCCTGGCTATCGTCTACGCTTTCCACGCTGCCGCCGAGAACGGGCGCGCAGGCAAGGCTGGCGAAGCGGACGCCTTCGGGCATTGCGTCGATGCCGTAGCGCAGCGAGCCATCGGTCTTAGGGCGGGTGTCGAGGCGCCGGTGCGAACGCCCGATGATCCGGAAGTCTTCGGGCTTCTTCAGCGGTGGATCGGAGGGCGCAAGCTCCCGCATCGCCGAGGCGGCGAGCGAGCCGTATGAGCCTCGTCGTCCGCTTGCGTCGTGGATGACCTCGCCGGCCTCGGTCCGGCAGCTTGAAGGGGCGACCCGCCAGCGGCGAGCAGCGGCGCTGACTAGCATGGCGCGTGCGCTGGCGCCGACCGTTCGAAGAGGCAACCAGTAGCCACGCACGGATGTGGATCCGCCAGTCGCCTGCACCTTGAAGATTGGGTTCCCGTAGAGCTTGTCGTTCGGCGGCGCTTCTTCGAGCGTCACCTCGTCGAGCGGTAGGTCCAGTTCCTCGGCGATGAGCATGGACAGGGCGGTGTATATGCCCTGTCCCATCTCGGTCTGGGGCATGATGAGCGTGGCGCGACCGTCGGACGAGATGCGGATGAACGCGTCCGGAGCGAAGGTGGCCGACGTCCCGTCCGAGATTGCGGCGATGCTGGCGCTGCGCAGGTTCACGCCGAGAAGGAGGGCGACGCCGCCTGCGGCGGCTGCGCGGAGGGCGTCGCGCCGGGAGACGGACAGCTCAGCCACCGCTTGCGGCCCGCTTGATGCCTTCCCGGATGCGGACATAGGTTCCGCAGCGGCAGATGTTGCCCGACATGGCCGCGTCGATCGCGTCGTCGTTTGGCGTCGGGTTGGCTTCGAGGAGCGCTACTGCGGACATGATCTGCCCCGACTGGCAGTAGCCGCACTGGATGACTTCGAGATCGAGCCAGGCCTTCTGGACCTTCGCTCCGACCGGAGTGGCGCCTACGCCTTCGATGGTCGTCACCGCCCGCGCGCCCACCGCACTGACCGGCAGCCTGCAGGAGCGGACCGGGCTTCCGTCGATGTGCACGGTGCAGGCTCCACACTGGGCGATCCCGCAGCCGAACTTCGTGCCGGTCAGTCCTAGAATGTCACGCAGGACCCAGAGCAGCGGGGTGTCGCCGTCCACCTGCGCCTTGCGCCTCTCTCCATTTATCGTGACTTCGAACATGCCGTCCTCCCTGCAGGGAGGAGGTTGCCTTGCCTTAGCCGAGGGGCACAGACATACCTCGGTATGGCCATGGCCTCACTTCGCGGGGGGGGGGGGGAACTATCGATGGTGGGCCGGTCGCGATCCGTGCAGGAATCAAGCGACCTCAGAGTTCAAGGAGTTCGATCTTCCTGATCATGTCGGCGACGGAGATCGACTTCAGCTTCTTGCCGGCGCTGGAACGGTGCATCTTCACCGTGACCTCGGTGATGCCTAGCTCATAGGCGATTTGCTTGTTGAGAAGCCCACGCGCGACCCCGCGAAGAACGTCGGTTTCGCGCAACGTCAATTGCTTCGCGAGCTGACGGACCGAATTGCGCTCGCGCTGTGCATCGCGGCGATCACCATCGCGCCGCAGGGCGTCGGATACCGCGTCGAGAAGCTCCTGCTCACGGAACGGCTTCGAAAGGAAATCGAGGGCGCCCGCCTTCATCGCCCGGACCGATGTCGGGACGTCGGCATGTCCGGTGATGAAGATGATCGGGATGTCCACCCCTTGGCTCGCCAGCTGGGCCTGCAGATCCAGGCCGCTGGAGCCCGGAAGTCTGAGATCCAGGACCAGACAGCTCGGCCCGTCGGGAAGAGGGGCTCCGAGCATCTCGGCCGTGGTGCCGAATGCTGTGGTTCCCATGCCGACCGAGTCGAACATGTCGGTCAGGCTGTCTCGGATGTCTTGATCGTCGTCGACGACTAGAACCATGGGCCGCTGAGGTGTACTGGCGGCGGTGGCCGCCCTCGCTTCGGTAAACATTACGGCCTCCCTGTCGAGCTATCCCATAGTGCCCCGGTTTGGGCCTAAATGCCAGCAAAGAGGATCGGGCGACAGCATACTAGAGTATGGGTATGCGAGGAGCCGAGCCTCCATACGGAATGAGGCTTACACCATACCCCGGTAGGTCTGGCCGCTTGTTCGTCTTCCGGCGACCTTGTGCGCGAAGGTCGCCCTTTGGCGTCCGCAAGGTGCGCGAAGGGGACGAGACATGAAGGCAGCGGTTCTGAACGCCAACGAGGGGCGCTTCGATGTGGAGGAGGTCCGCATCGACGCACCGAAGGGCCGTGAGGTCCTGGTCGAAGTGAAGGCCTGCGGCCTCTGTCACTCCGATCTGCATCTCGCGCAGGCGAACTACGGGACGCCGCTGCCGGCGGTCCTGGGCCACGAGCTTGCCGGGATCGTCCGGGAGGTCGGCCCCGATGTGCGGGAGCTGAAGGAAGGCGACCATGTCGTCGGTTCGCTGGTCCAGTTCTGCGGGCACTGCGTCTCCTGCCTTTCCGGTCGAACATATCAGTGCGAGCACCCGGAGGAGACGATGCGTTCGACCAGCGACGGTCAGCGTCTCGTCCGCGTCTCCGACGAGAAGCCGGTGTATACCGGGTGGGGGACTGCGGCGTTCGCGGAGCAGGCCCTCGTCCATGAGAACCAACTGGTGAAGATCCCGGACGCCGTTCCCTTTCCGCAGGCGTCGGTACTGGGTTGCGGCGTTATCACGGGGGCCGGTGCTGCAATCAACTCCGCCGACCTGAAGGCCGGCGAGACGGTGGTCGTCATTGGCGTTGGCGGCGTGGGCCTGAACGCCATCGCAGGCGCGAAACTGGCAGGGGCTTCGCACATCATCGCCGTCGACAACCAGCCTGCAAAGGAGGAGTTGGCCCGGAAGTTCGGTGCCACGGACTTCATCAACTCGGGGGAGGGGGATCCCGTTGCAGCGCTCAAGGCCGTGCTTCCGCAGGGCGCCGACCACGCGTTCGAGGTGATTGGGCTGCCGGTGACATCCGAGCTTGCCATCCAACTCGTCCGCAAAGGGGGCTCGGTCTATCTCATCGGCCTGCATCGTCCCGGACAGACCTTCCCGTTCGCCGGTCTCGACGTGATCGTCCGGCAGATCGACGTGAAGGGCGTCTTCATGGGGTCGAGCAACATCAAGCACGACATCCCAATGTATGCGGATCTTTACCTACAGGGCCGCTTCAACCTCGACGACCTGATCTCGCGCGAGGTGAACATCAGCGAGATCAACGAAGCCTATGAAGACCTGAAGCATGGCGCGATCGCCCGCTCGGTCATCACCTCTTTCTGACCGGAGGCCGGCATGAAGCTCTACACTCATCCGGGCGCAAGCTCGCTGCACGTTCACATCCTACTCCGCGAGATCGGAGAGCCGTTCGATCTGGAGGTGGTGAACCTCACCAAGAAGATCCGGCCCGACGGATCGGATTATCGCGGTGTGGCCCAGCGCGGAATGGTGCCAATGGTCGAGCTCGATGAGGGCGGCAAGCTGACCGAGAATGTCGTCGTGGCGCAGTATGTCTGCGACCGTGCGGGCCGCGAGGATCTCATGCCGGCCGCCGGATCCATGGCGCGATATCGTGTCATGGAATGGCAGAGCTTCGTTGCCACCGAGCTGCACAAGAGCTTCGGTCCCCTCTACTGGAAGATCAGCGACGAGATGCGCGTAATCGTGGTCGAGAGGATCAACACCCGGCTTGCCTTCGCCGAACGGGATCTGAAGGGCCCTTATCTGACGGGCGATACCTTCACGGCGGCTGACGCCTATTTCTTCGTGATAGCGAGCTGGACGCGCTACTTCGAGATTTCGCTCGATCCCTATCCCCGGATCGCAGCGCTACTGCAGCTGGCTGGCCAGCGCCCGACTGTCCGCGCAGCGCTGAAGGCCGAGGGCCATGGGCTGGTGAGCGTTCCCGACCCTGTTCCGGTCCCATGACCAACACCCAATCAGGACGAAGGCTCTGCATGCCGCGTCATCGCGTTACGGGCCTTGGTGCCACGACGGAACTATCAAGGGAGAATACCCGATGACCCACCGCTTTTTGATCGATGGCAACCTCGTTGAAGGCGCGCTCTCGATGGACGTGATCGACCCCACGACCGCCAGACCGTTCGAGCGGTCGCCCCACGCCAGTGTGGCACAGGCGGAGAAGGCCGTCGTCGCGGCCCGACGCGCGCAGCGGGCTTGGGCTGCGCTCGGCTATGAGGGGCGTAGGCCCTATCTGGAACGCTTCGCCGATGCGATGGCCGCGAATGCCGCCCGGATCGCGGAGACGCTCACGCGCGAGCGCGGAGGCCCGATCGCGGACTGTCGTTTCGAGGTCGGGCGCGCAACGGACGCCATCCGCCACTTCGCCTCGCAGAAAATAGAGGATCGCGTAATCCGCGAGAACGAGCGGGAGTTGATCGTCGAGCAGCACTATCCGCAGGGAGTGGTTGTCGCGATCATGCCTTGGAATCGGCCGATGACGCTGCTCTCGTTCAAGCTGGGTCCGGCGCTCATCACCGGAAACACGGTGATCGCGAAGCCGGCACCAAGCACGCCGCTTTCAACCCTTATGCTCGGCGAGATCGCAGCGGACATCTTCCCGCGCGGTGTCTTCCAGACGCTCGTGGACGCGAACGATCTCGGTGCCATGCTGTCCAGCCATCCGGACGTCGCGCATGTCAGCTTCACCGGCTCAACCCCCACGGGAAAGAAGGTGCTGACCTCGGCGGCGGACACGCTCAAGCGGTTCACGCTCGAACTCGGCGGCAACGATGCGGCGATCGTCCTCGACGACGTCGACATCGAATGGGCGGCCGACAGGATCTATGCGGCTGCCTTCATCAACGCGGGCCAGGTCTGCTACGCGACCAAGCGCGTATACGCTCCGCGCAAGCTGGCGGACGACTTGGCTGCCGCACTGGCGAGGCGTGCCGAAGCGGCCATCCTAGGCGACGGCATGGAGCCGGCGACGACCATGGGTCCGCTCCAGAACAGGATGCAGTTCGACAAGGTGCTCGGATACATCGCTTCGGCAAAGGCGGAAGGTGGCACCTTCCTGACCGGCGGCGAACCGACGGGGCAGGGATACTTCATCGCGCCGTCGATCGTCACGGGTCTGCCCGACGATGCGCGGCTGGTCCTCGAGGAACAGTTCGGGCCGGTCCTGCCGATCCAGGTCTACGACGATCTCGACGAGGCGATCATCAAGGCCAACGACGTGGAGTATGGTCTGGGCGGGACGATCTGGACCAGCGACGTGAGGCGCGGGATCGAGGTGGCGAGCCGGATCGAGACGGGGACCATCTGGGTCAACCAGCACATGGCGCTTCCGCTCGACGTGCCGTTCGGTGGCGCCAAGGAATCCGGTATCGGGCTCCAGAACGGCATCGAGGGGATGAAGGACTTCACGCAGCTGCGCATCCTGAACGCGAAGCTGGCAGCCTGAGGACGATGAGCATGACCGAGAAGACATTCGCGATCGGCGGCGACATGGTAGTTTCGCGCCTGGGATATGGTGCAATGCGCATCACGGGGCCCGGCGTTTGGGGGCCGCCCGTCGATCGGGAGAAGGTACTGGAGACTCTCAGGCGTGTGCCCCAGGTGGGCATCAACCTGATCGACACCGCCGACAGCTATGGGCCCGGCGTCTCCGAGCCTCTGATCCGCGAGGCCCTTTTCCCTTACCGCACCGGACTTCACATTGCCACGAAGGCGGGACTGACTCGGCCTGGGCCCGACCAATGGGTCCCGCGCGGCGATCCCGAATATCTGCTTGGACAGGCGCACCGTAGTCGGGAGGTGCTCGACGTCGAGCGCATCGATCTCTGGCAGCTCCATCGCATCGACCCGCGCGTTCCCCGTGACGAGCAGTTCGCCGTCATCCGGCAGCTGCTGGACACCGGGGTGATCCGGCACGCTGGTCTGAGTGAGGTGAGCGTCGCCGACATCGAGGCCGCGCGGTCGGTCTTCCCAGTCGCGACGGTTCAGAACCGCTACAACCTCGCTGACCGGGGCAGCGAGCCGGTTCTCGACTATTGCGAGGCGAATGACATCGGCTTCATTCCGTGGTTTCCACTGGCGGCAGGAAGGCTCACCAAGCCAGGGTCGATACTCGAGCGGATTTCGCGTCACCACAATGTGACGCCCGGTCAGATCGCGATCGCATGGCTGCTGCAGCGCAGCCCGGTGATCCTTCCGATCCCAGGGACCACCTCGGTCGAGCACCTTGAGGAAAACGTCCAGGCGCTCTCCATTGCGCTTTCGGACGACGAGTTCGCCGAACTCGACGCCGCCGCTCGATAGCTCGTTCAGATTTTCACCGTTCGCGACATCCCGTCGAGTTGCGTCCGGTACTTTCACCGCAAACATCTGAAAGGAAGTACCCATGACCTCCAAGCTACTGATCGATGGGGCTCTCGTTGAGGGCGCCACAACCATGGACGTGATCAATCCCGCCACCGGAAAGTCGTTTGCCAAGTCACCACGCGCGGATGAGGCTCAGGCGCTCACGGCGATCGCGGCGGCGAAGCGAGCTTTCCCGAGCTGGGCGGCAACGCCATTCGCTGAACGCGCCAAGATGGTCGGGGAATTCGCCGAGGCGATCGAGGCACGAAAGAATGAGTTCGCCCGCTTACTGACGCAAGAGGTCGGCAAGCCGATCCGCGAGGCGGGCTTTGAAGTCGAGGAAACCGTAGGAGCGTTGCGCTTCTTCGCGAGCCAGGACCTGAAGCCCAAGGTCCTCCACGACAACGAAGAGGAGTTAATCATCGAGCAGCGTTATCCTCAAGGTGTCGTCGCCGCGATCACGCCATGGAATTTCCCTCTCGCGCTCTTGTCCTAGAAGATCGGCGCGGCGTTGGTCGCTGGCAATTCCGTGATATCCAAGCCCGCCCCGACGACCCCGCTGACCACCTTGCTTCTTGGCGAGATCGGTGCGGAGATATTCCCTGCAGGGGTCTTCCAGACGATCGTCGATCAGAACGATCTGGGCCCGTTGCTGACGAGCCATCCCGACATCGCGCATATCAGCTTCACCGGTTCGACCCCGACCGGGAAGAAGGTGCTGAGTTCCGCAGCCGATACGCTCAAGCGTTTCACCCTGGAGCTTGGCGGCAATGACGCAGCCATCGTTCTGGACGACGTGAACATCAAGGAGATGGCACCGAAAATCTTCTTCGCGGCCTTTATCAACGCTGGTCAGGTCTGCTTCGCGACTAAGCGAATCTATGCGCCGCGCGCGATGGTCAACGAGCTTGCGGGCGAACTCGCCCGTCTCGCTGACGAGGCCGTCGTCGGCGATGGTCTGGAGCAAGGGACGACGATCGGTCCCATTCAGAACAAGACGCAGTACGAGAAGGTTCTGGGCTTCATCCAGTCCGCACGGGACGAGGGTGGCACGTTCCTGTCGGGCGGGACAGCAGTTGAAGGGGACGGCTATTTCATCCGCCCGACCATCGTAACCGGCCTTTCGCACGACGCTCGTCTGGTGCGAGAGGAGCAGTTCGGCCCGGTGGTGCCGATCCTTCCATACGACAGCATCGACGAAGCGGTGCAGTGGGCGAACGAGATGGAATATGGTTTGGGCGGCATCGTGTGGACCGATGACGTGGAACGGGGTGCGGAGGTCGCATCGCGGATCGAGACGGGCACGATCTGGGTGAACCGCCATCTCGTCCTGCCCAAGGACGTTCCGTTCGGCGGGGCAAAGCAGTCCGGGATCGGTGTCCAGAACGGGATCGAGGGCATCGAGGACTTCACCCAGCGTCGTGTTCTCAACGTGAAGAAGGCTGCCTGAGCAGGTTAAGCCGAGTTGAAACCCAGACTGTAGATCTGGTGCCGAGCAGATCTCCTGCTCGGCACCATCCATAATTCCATCGAAGTGTATGGGCACGCGTTGTGCTGCGTGCTCTACGGCTGGTGTTGGCCGCCTCACTGGGATCGGCAGTTGTGCCCATACCCTGGTAGGTGGCGGCACCACTTCGGTACGATGTTCGAGGACGGCCCGCGAAGGCACCATTGCCTATTATGACCATGGTCAATTTTCGGAGCTCCGGCATGATGATTGAAAATCACATCCAAGCATCCGCCGAGATTGAATTCTCAGACTGCTGTTCGTTCGGTCCAATCGAATGGCTGGTGATCGCCATCGGGGCACAGGCTTGCTCGAAACCACTGTCTTCGACCCGATTTGGAACGATGGTTTTGGAGTTGTTGAACGACAAAGGCGCTAGGCGCCTCGAGACTTTGAGAAGGACCGCAGAATTGGCGAAGCGCTGCGGTTGGGCGATGCCTTGCGCCGAAATTGGAGCTTTCCTCCGCGCTGGTTGGTCAGAGGATCAACTGGAGGTGTTAATTGAGAGCATACTTGCAGATGAACAGCTCGAAATCAGAGCCGGCCGGTTGAGCGCTCAGGTCGGCCTTTTGGTTGAGCCGGATTGGTGCAGTAGAACGCTGAGATGATGGAGATGCACGTATGAAGGCTGTGGCTTACAAGCAGGACGAAGCGGTCGCGGGAGGCGGATCGCTAGTTGATGTCGATGTTCCGGAGCCGGTCGCTGGACCGAGGGATCTGATCGTCAGGGTCAAGGCCGTCTCGATCAATCCAGTCGACGTCAAGTCGCGCGCCTTTCCGGCCGCGCCCGGAGCGGGACCGAAGATCCTTGGTTTCGACGCCGCCGGCGTTGTTGAGGCGGTCGGCGGCGAGACGTCTCTCTTCAAGGTCGGCGACGAGGTGTACTACGCTGGCGATATCACCCGGCCAGGGACCAATTCCGAACTTCATGCGGTCGACGAGCGGATCGTGGGGCGCAAGCCTTTATCCCTGGACTGGGCGGAGGCGGCGGCGATGCCACTGACGGCCATCACCGCGTGGGAGATTTTGTTCGACCGTCTGAAGCTGCCTCGCGGGGACAAGGCGGTGGGCTCTTTGCTCGTTATCAATGGCGCCGGCGGCGTCGGGTCGATCCTGATCCAGCTAGCCCGCAAGTTAACCGGGCTGACCGTCATCGCGACTGCATCGCGCGAAGAGACGATGAGCTGGGTGGCTTCAATGGGCGCACACCATGTCGTCGACCACCACAAGCCGCTCGACGAGGAGCTGGCACGGATCGGGCACCCCACGGTCGACTATGTGGCCGGGCTGTCTGCGAGCGATCGCTACCTGGCGATCTTCCCGAAGATCGTGGCTCCGCAGGGGCATGTCGTGTTCATCGACGATCCAGCGCAGTTTGACATCATGCCTTTGAAGCGCAAGTCGATCACGGTATCGCTTGAGTTCATGTTCACCCGGTCGATGTTCCGTACCGCTGACATGGTCGCCCAGCACGACATGCTCGACGAGGTCGCAAGTCTTCTGGATGACCGTGTTCTTAAATCGACCCTCACGAAGAGGCTGTCGCCGATCAATGCCAAGAGCATTGGTGAGGCCCACCGCATCGCCGAGAGTGGCAAGGCGATCGGAAAGACCGTTATCGAGGGTTTCTGAGTCAGAACAGTTTGATGGGTGCCGCCTTCGAATGGTAGCACCCGTTCACGGGATGGCGTGCCCCCCCGATTGAGGATGGTCCACTGGTCACCTCTGAGGCAGGATGCGACGGCACCACTCTCCCGGAAAACCGACCCTTGCGCAATCTAGACTTGATCAAAGCTGCGATGTGCGTCGGAATCTTCGCTGCACTGTTTCTTGTGTGGCTGATACTCGCCATGAGATCACGGCAGCTGACCCACCAGATCCGGCGGCGGATCGATGCCCGCCTCGCTGAGCGCGAACGGATCGCGAGTGAGTTGCACGACACGCTCCTTCAAAGCGTGCAGGGGCTCGTGCTGCGCTTTCAGTCGGTGGCCGACATGCTTCCTGTATCAGAGCCGGCTCGCGGAAAGTTGGAAGCTGCGCTTGCTCGGGCGGACGGCGTTATCATCGAGGGTCGCAATCGCGTCCGCGACCTCCGATTGCGCGAAGGGCCGAATGACTTCTCGAGGATGATCAGCGATCAGGTCAATCTGGCCGGGCTTGCCTCAGGAGCCGAGGCCGACGTGTCGGTGATCGGAGCGGAGCGATCGCTGCGCCCGGTTGTCGCGGCGGAGCTTTCTTGCGTTGCGGGAGAGGCTCTTTCCAACATTCTCCGTCATGCGGATGCGAACCGCGTGCAGGTCGTCCTCACCTTCGAGACGAGCCGGTTCACATTGCGAATTTCGGACGACGGGATCGGTCTGCCTCCCGGTGTGCTGGCGGGCGGCGGGCGGAATGGGCATTACGGGCTGACCGGTATGCGGGAGCGATCCAAAAAGCTGGGCGGCCACCTAAGCATTGAGCGGGGGACAGGTGCTGGAACAGTGGTCTCCGTCACGGTACCTGCACGACTAGCCTTCACTGATTTCACACCCAATCTCATGGTACGATGGTTTAGCGCACTCAGGAGCAGCAAGATTGATGAGTGACCCCAAGAACCTCCGGATCCTCATCGTAGACGACCATCCGATCCTTCGCGAGGGGATCGCGGCGATACTCGAAAACCAAAAGGACATGGTCCTTGCGGGGGAGGCCTCAAACGGCGACGAGGCCATATCGCAGTATAACGCGTTGCGGCCCGACGTCACCCTGATGGACCTCCAGATGCCGGGAACCTCCGGCATTGAGGCGATAGGCGCCATCCGTGCCGAGCATCCGGCGGCGCGTATTCTAGTGCTGACCACCTACGCGGGAGATGCACAGGCTGTGAGGGCCCTGAAAGCGGGGGCGACCGGATATCTCCTGAAGAGCAGTCTCCGAACGGAGATGATCGACGCGATCCGCAACGTCAGCAAGGGCGTGCGGCACATCCATCGCGAAGTCGCAGACGAGATCGCGCGGCACGTGATCGACGATCCGCTCAGTGATCGAGAGGTGGCCGTGCTGCGGCTCATCGCGTTCGGCAGGGCCAACAAGCAGGTCGCGCATGAGCTCGGCGTGTCAGAGGAGACGGTTAAGGCTCACCTGAAAAGCATCTTCCTGAAGCTCGGAGTGGCGGATCGGACCCACGCGATCACCGTTGCATCGCAGAGGGGTATTCTTCTACTCTAGCTGTGGCGGATGCAGGTCTGCCGTCGACGGTTTTTGTGTCTTCGGGGTTGGCCTTCGACGGCGCTCGACTGGATATCCTCAACTCCTCCGATGCGGGGGTCTTGCTCCGGTGGGCGCCGGTCAGGAGGCGTATGCGTGGCGACTGATCCTTCCCGACTGGACGAGACCAACTATGCGTCGCAACTATCGGAGATCGCCGGATTGCGGGCGGTTCCCAGCGTCGAGAGCGACTGGAGCGACACTTGGTACCGGGTGTTCATGCAAGTGTCGTCGATCTCCTTCGTAGTCGTCGACGCGCGGAAGCGAATCCAGCGATGCCGGGAGCTCGGCGCGGACGGGGTAACGAATCTAGTGGCTCATCTGTCCATGTCACCCGAGGATGCTGCGATCATACGGAGCGGTGCTACGATCCTAGATATCAACGAGACAGGCGTCAGGGTCTTCGGGGGAAGGTCGAAGGCCGACTTCATCGGGCAGACGACCAACCGTTTCTTCAGCAGCGACTGCACGGCCCTCCAAAGCGTCGCAGATGCATATCTCCAAGGGCAGACAGCCTTCCAGCAGCAGGCAACTAACCACAGGCTCGATGGCTCGACATTCGAGACGCTGTTCTGCGTCGTGATGAGGGTGCCGGGAGCGTCGGACGGCGTCTGGCTCGCCGGATTCATCGACAACTCGGCGGAATTGCGCCAGCGTGCCCTGACCGACGTCCTCCGCGACGAGCTTACGCATGTGTCGCGCATTTCGACCCTCGGCGAGATGTCTGCGTCGATTGCGCATGAACTCGGCCAACCGCTCGCGACAATTGGGACGAGCGTCCAAGCCGCATTGAACTATCTCAACCTTCCCGAGCCGAACGTCGAAGCCGCGAAGCGCGCGTGCGGACGGGTGGCCGCGCAGACGACGCGGGCCAGCGAGATCATAGATCGCGTGCGGGGCATGGCATCAAGGAGGCCGGGAACGGCCACAGCTGTTTCGATCGGCGAGCTTATTCGCGAATCCGTGAGCTTCGTTCGGCACGAGTTCGAGCGGGCCTCGATCGCACTCTCCTACGGCATCGAGGACGAGAATCTGCAAGTGGTCGTCGATCGCATCCAGATTCAGCAGCTGCTCGTGAACCTGCTGCTGAACGCGACGCAGGTTCTTCGCGACCATGGTAGCGAGATGCCGACGATCAGCGTCAACGCACGTCGAGACAGCCACCGAGTCGTGCTTGAGGTGAAGGACAACGGGCCGGGCATGGCGGAGGATGATCTCCCGAAGGTCTTCGACAGCTTCTTCTCGACGAGGCCGGACGGCCTCGGTCTGGGCCTGAGCATCTGCAAATCGATTGTGGAGGCCCATGGTGGAAGCATAGGCGCCTTCAATCGGACCGATCGTCGTGGTGCTGCCTTCGTGATCGAGATTCCTCTGTTAGAGGCGTCCTGATCCGCAGCGGTGCTACTAGCCTGAAGGAAGCGCGGCGAATCAGTGGTCGGTTGTTGCTTCGATGACGCGGACGAACTCGTCCGTATCGAACGGCTTCTTCAGCATGGCTGAAAAGCCGGCGTCCATCGACGCCCTGCGCGTCGCCTCGGTGGCGTAGGCGGTGATTAGTATGGCTGGCGTCCCGGCTCCCCTGGAACGCAGTTCGCGCACGACCTCGATACCAGTCATGCCTGGCATGTGGAAGTCCGAGATGATGACGTCAGGAGCGAAGCCCTCATGGGCCTGGAGGTAGGATACCCCATCCGCGAAGCAGCCGACGACGTGCGAAAGGCTCGCGAGCAGATCCTCCAGCGCAAACCGGAGCTCCTCGTCGTCGTCAATAACTGCTACGCGCAAAGGGCGTGTCATCGCGGCTCCGAACCAAGCGAAGACCGGATGGTCGACAGTCAATCCTAGTCTCCTGTCGAATGTCTCGACAACCAATACCACGGTATGGGTCAAGTGATGGCGATCCGCATTGTAGACTGCTTTCCGCTGCCCTGGGTCCGAACCGGGTTGGCCCTGAATTCTAATAATCGATCCGCCACCGGATGGTCGCGTACAGAGGGAGACCGTCTTTTGGTTGAAGCGCTTCCACCCATCGAGGGGGCCAGGATGATTGCGATAGTCGATGACGACGAGGATGTCGCATCGGCACTCGGCAGTCTGGTGGACAGCATGGGGATGTTTGCGACCCTTTTCAGTTCCGCAGACAGTTTCCTCTCCGAGGAGCATGGAAAATTTGATCTCGTCATCAGTGATGTCCAGATGCCCGGCGCCAGCGGTATCGATCTCGCGATGGCGCTTCAGGTCGAGCAGGTACCTGTCATACTCATCACGGCGTTTCCGAGTACAGCGATCGAGCGGCAGGCGCTCGCATGCGGGGTCCGGTGCTTCATTCGGAAACCGTTCGACCCGGATGAACTCATAGCGTGTATCGAGAAGGTGATGGCGGAATGACTGCCACACCTGCGTCAGCCACACTTTTTCTGGACTGAGATATGGAAACGATTGGACGGGATCTTCAGGAGATGCAGCGGACCCCGCTGCTACCCTCGCACGTGGAGGCACTGAAAGAGGCAGGGGTGGTCCGCGAGTATGACCAAGGCGTGTTCCTGGCGCGACCTGGTGAGCCGGCGGATCGCTTCATATACGTTCTCGAAGGTGAGATCGAGGTGGTCAATCCGATCACCGATCAGCGGCACGTCCCCTCGACTCTCGGGCCCACCCAGTTCATGGGCGAGATCGCCTTCCTTGATGGCGGCCACTGGTCGATGCTGCTACGCACCGCCCGGCCGACCCGAGTGGTCGAGGTGCAGCGCGCCGAGATGCTCATCCTGATGGCGCGCATCCCGGAGATGTCGGACATCGTCATCACGGTATTCGCGGCTCGGCGACGTCGTCAGCTCGACAGTCGCGACGGCGCATTGGTCCTGATCGGCGAGGACGCGGATCGCGCCGTGAGGAGGATCGCCGACTTCGCGAGCCGGAATCGCATCCCCTACACCTCGCTCGCTCTGGGCAGCGACGAGGGGGTCGAGGCGGCTGTCAGTTGTTCGGCAGATGCGGCGCAGCCGGCGGTGATCTTCGGCCGCGATCTCGTGGAGGACCCAACACCCGATCGGATTGCGAGCCTGCTCGGCATCGGACGCGAACTCGTCGACGACGAGGTGTTCGATGTCGTGATCATCGGGGGCGGGCCTGCAGGCGTCGCCGCCGGCGTCTATGCGGGAGCCGAGGGACTGTCTGCGCTCGTAGTAGAGGATACCGCTGTCGGAGGGCAGGCAGGCACGTCGAGCCGGATTGAGAATTACATGGGCTTCCCGACCGGCATCTCCGGTGCAGACCTCGTCTGGAGGGGAGAGGTCCAGGCAATGAAGTTTGGCACTAGGTTTGTCGTTCCGCGACGGGTGTCGGTTCTCGAGCGCCTTGACGATGGCGACTTCTGCGCGACCTTCGATAACGGTCAGCGGGTCCGTGCCAAGGCGGTCGTGGTCGCGACGGGCGTGCAGTATCGACGCCTGCCCATTCAAGGACTGGCCCAGCTCGAAGGTGCCGGGGTCTACTACGCTGCGACCGAAAACGAGGCGAGGAGCTGTCACGGTGGCGACGTCGTGGTGATCGGCGGCGGGAACTCGGCGGGGCAGGCTGCGATGTTCCTGAGCCGCGCGGCACGAAGCGTCCGCGTGCTGGTCCGCGGAAACTCGCTGGAGGCGTCGATGTCGAGCTATCTGTCCAGCCGCCTCGAGGCCGATCCTGCGATCACGATCCAATATGGCGGCGAGGTCGTCGCTCTGCAAGGTTCTCAGCGGCTTGAGGGCGTTTCCGTGCGGGACGTCGTCAGTGGAACGATCGACGATGTCGGGGCGTGCTCGCTCTTCATCATGGTTGGCGCGGCTCCGAACACCGACTGGCTTTCCGGTCTGGTCCAGTTGGACGACAAGGGGTTCGTGCTCACAGGGGAGGTGGCGCAGGCCAGCAGCTCGTATGGCACATCCTGTCCTGGCATCTTCGCGGTCGGGGATGTCCGCGCGCGGTCGGTGAAGCGCGTCGCATCGTCAGTAGGCGAAGGATCCGTGGTCATCTCGCAGGTGTGGGAGTTCCTGAACCCGAGCGTCGGCCGCTAAGGCCTTCTTGACGCGCCGATACAGCGCGCCAAGAATTAGCTCGTCATGCCGCTGCTTAACATCATGATGCGGATCGCAATCGCTACCACGCAAAGCGCGGCAAGTCGTTGCGAGAACGAGCAGTGGCAGGGGCATAAAGAATAGGAGGTTTGGCAACGAGAACCACCGCGCCGCGACACTGGGTTGGGAGATCGGCGTCCACAGGCTGATTACGACGATCGCCAGCAGGAGCAGAAGGGTTATTGGCCTTTCCCTTTACGAACTTTAGCCGGCCCAACTTGCATACCAAGGTATGCGCACACCTGCTCCGGCGTTCCGATGCGTTGGCGATCGGCACGCGCTACGATTAGCCTCAAGAGCACGAGCCTGCGGAGCCCGCTACGCGACTGCCCTGGCCCGGAGGCAGAACGATCACGAATTGTGGGTGATCGCTGCTGCTTGGGCTGAGTGGAGGAAGGTGAATGAAACCACGTCCGTCTTACCTGTCCGAGAACTTCCTAGTGGAGTCGGAGACTAATCACCGCATCGCGAACAATCTGGCGCTGATCGCGTCCATCGTCGAACTCGAAAGCCGGACTGTCGAAGACGAGCAGGCCGCCGCCGTGCTCGCGGCGACCCAACGCCGGATTCATGCCGTCGCGAGCGTTCACCGTCGCCTTTACAGCGAACTTCAGGCGGAAACCGTGAACTTGGGGGTGTTCTTGGAGGAATTGGGCGATGTCCTGCGGACGCTGGTCGTCGACGGCAGGGGGCACCGCACGATAACGGTTCGCGCCGACGACTTCGATCTTCCGTACGAGCATGCCACCGCATTCGCAATCCTCGTGACGGAGCTGGTCGGCAACGCCTGCAAGCACGCCTATCGCGTGGACGTGTCGGGTGAGGTGCGGGTGATATTCGACGCTATGCCGGGCGGTGAGTGGAGGCTTCTGGTCGAGGATGACGGTGTGGGCATCGAACACGTTGAAGGCGGCTCGCAAGGGCTCGGCTCGCACATCATCCAGTCCGTCTCGCGCAAGCTCGGGGTTCAGCACCGCTGGGAGCCGTGCTGCCCCGGCACCCGGTTCTTGATGTGGACCGACACCAAGCCGAGGGCGGAGATTCCGTTCTCCGGTGTTACGATCCCGGGGGTGGCGCTGGAAGGCGGCGCGACTTTGAGCAAACCTTGACGGAGAGAATGTGATGGAGATCAGCGACAAGCTCGACGAGGCTATCGCGGAGAAGACCGAAAAGGGGCGCTACCAGCTCGCCATTTCAGCTGGCGGAGCGCACTTCATGGCCGACGAGCCCGAGGATGTAGGTGGGCTCGGTTCGGGGCCCAGCCCATACCAGCTGCTCGCGTCTGCTTTGGCCGCCTGCACGACGATGACCTTGCTTCTGTATGCCGAGCGCAAAGGCTGGGACGTCAAGGTCCGCTGCAGCGCGGTCGGCCACCGCAAGGAGCCAGGAGAGGAGCTTCCGGACGTATTCACGCGTCGTATCGAGTTCGAGGGCGACATCGATCCCGAGCAGCGGGCTCGGCTGCTGGAGATTGCCGATCGTTGTCCAGTCCATCGCACACTCACACGCGGCGCGAGGGTTCTCACGGCGGAGACCGGTCTTCCGGCGTCGGCGCCGGCCACCTCACACATGGTCGACATGGAAGCACTCATCGCGGTCGGCCGCGGATCTTTCGATTTCACCGAGACGCGCTGA
>NZ_JABXWS010000100.1:0-3742 GCF_015594425.1 Novosphingobium sp. HR1a | reverse complement strand
ACAGCAGAGCGACGTCAGATGGCGGACGATAAATCAGCCAGAAACACACATCTGTACGAATACGCACGGGATACATCGATTAAAAACCTCTAGCGTTCATGCGCCGGCTCCATTGCTTGGTGACCATAGCGTCAGTGACCCACCCGATCCCATCTCGAACTCGGCCGTGAAACCTGACAGCGCCAATGGTACTGTGGCTCAAGCCCCGGAAGAGTAGGACGTCGCCAGGCATTGAAGCCGGCGCACAAACGCTAGATAAAAAACCCATCACAATGACAAACGAAACAAGGGGGCCAAAAGCCCCCTTTTTGCGTCCCCAAAAGACGCAGCCACCAGGCGGGATGGAGAACCCCGCCCCTCCACACCGGCAACGCCGGAATGGACAAAAAAACACTCCCGGGCTGAAAACCAGCCCCATATGGTGACGCGGGGTGGAGCAGCCCGGTAGCTCGTCAGGCTCATAACCTGAAGGTCGTAGGTTCAAATCCTACCCCCGCAACCAAGACTTACAATCAAAACAGCATCTTAAGGCGATCGTCGGAATCGACGAAGGCCCCGATGTGCCTAGCACAACGCTAGCACATTTGCGCAGCTTTGCGATTTATGAGACATTCCTGCCCAGGCTCCCCTTGCAGCACTGGCGGTTTGTCATGCAGAGGCACGAGATCTTAGGCGGAAAGGTCCAGGTTTACCGGCGCATCGACGGCGGCAACTGGCATTGCTCCGCATCGGTTGGTGGCAGGCAGCGCCGGGCCACCACCAGGACGGACAGCGTATCGCTGGCCAAGCAAGTTGCCGAAGATTGGTATCTCGGTCTGCGCGGTAAATTGCATGCCGGCATCCTCAAGACCGAGAAGACCTTCAAGGAAGCGTCCGCCCAGTTCCTGTGTGAATACGAGATCATTTCCGAGGGCCAGCGCAGCAAGCGTTGGACGGAGGGACATGGTATTCGTCTTCGCGTGCATCTGCTGCCGTTCTTTGGCGACCTTGGTCTCTCCGAGATCACGGGCGGCAAAGTGCAGGAGTACCGGGTGCACCGGATGTCGTCGCGCGGCATCGCCAATCCGCACTCGAAGAGTAATCGCCCGGTCTCGGACAAGGCGCCCGCCCGAAAAACCCTTCACAACGAAATCGTGACGCTGCGCCAGGTGCTGCGCACCGCCGTGAGCCATGGCTGGCTGTCGCACCTGCCCGACATCTCCAGTCCTTATCGCGCTTCGAGCAAGGTCGAGCATCGGCCCTGGTTCAGTCCCGCCGAATACAAGCAGCTCTACAAGGCCACCGGGGCCTATGCGAAGGAGCCGTTCCACGCGCACTTTGCGTGGAACGCGCAGCAGGTGCATGACTACGTTCTGTTCATGGCCAATACGGGCCTGAGGCCCGATGAAGCCTCCAACCTTGAGCACCGCGATGTTGAGATCGTCATCGACGATGAGACGGGACAGCAGATCCTGGAAATCGAGGTCCGTGGTAAGCGGGGGGTGGGCTTCTGCAAAAGTATGCCCAATGCGGTGCGCCCTTATGAGCGGCTGCTCAATCGTCCGAGGTCCATGCAAGGGGAAAGTCGCCGCGCGGCGCAGCGACGGCGCCGGGCCGGAATTGATGAGGCGCCTGAAGCGCCTGAGGCTCAGCTTCCGAAGCCGACCGACAAGGTCTTCCCCGGAAATCACGTGAAGCTGTTCAACGGTGTGCTTGCCAGGGCGGAGCTGAAATTTGATCGGGATGGCAAAGCGCGGACCGCGTACTCGCTGCGCCACACGTACATCTGCTTGCGCCTCATGGAAGGCGCCGATGTCTACGCGGTCGCGCGAAACTGCCGTACCAGCGTCGAGATGATCCAGAAGCATTATGCCGCGCACATCAAGAACATGATCAGCGCCGCCTCAGTGAATGTACGCAAGGTCAAGCCGAAACGCCGCCGGCAGCCTGTGCCCGTGGCATTCGAAGATGATGATCTGAACGGCGGCTAGTCGCTACTCAGCGCGGCGCCCGCCGACGCGCCAGCGCATCCCCTTGCGGGTGCGCCTCGCAGCAGCGCCCTTGCGGCGCTGATGCGTGCACGAAGGTGCTCTTTGCCCTTCATCGAGCCAACCTTGATATTCCCACGGCGGCAAAATGGGATTGCCGTCGCCCCGCCGGCAGTTGTACCGATGACGCAATCCCCCTGCGAGAAAGGAGCATCAATCGTGACGCCACGTGCCGCCATTCAACAGATCGCGCGCATGGTTCGCGACGATATCCGCTCGGGGGCATTGTCGCCCGGCGCACACAGCATCGCAGATATGCTGGCGGAGCAGCCCGAAGCCCTGCTGCTCATCGTTGACCTCGCGGGCGCCGAAGGGCGCAAGAAGCGGCCTGACGCGATGATGCATCACGCCTATTCCTTCATGCTTGGCAACACTCTCGAGCAGCTGCGGCAGCGAAGCGAGGCCGGAAGCGGTCATGCGAGCATGGCCATAGAGAACGTCAGGACCGCGATCGCTCAGCAAATCCGTACCGGCAAGCTCGCGGCGACGGCAGCGCTCGCGCTTGTTTCGGCGTTCTCGCGGGCCGGCGTCGAGGTGGGGGACGATATACGCAGCGCAATGGATCACACGATGATCCAGACCGGAGCCAGCCAGCTTAATCTCCCGCCGCCCGATGTTGACGAGATGTTGAAGGACCTGGTGAAAGCCTGTGAGGGCGATCCGTTCCTGATCCACACCCAGTTCGCCGAATTGACGGCTGCCATGCCTGCCGGGCTGCAACTCAGTCTCCTGGAAGGACTTGTCCTCGCCGACGAGTCCAGTCTGCGCGAGGCCGCTATCGGGTGGCTTCTTGCAGAACCTGCGATCGCGGCTCCGTTAGCCTCGATGATTGAAGAGACCGCCAGCCGAGGCCTGGTATCGGCAGCGTCGGTTACGAACCTCATGCTGATCCGCAACTGGGTTGCAGAAGATCGGCGCCGTGCGATCGATGCGATCATCAAAGCCGCGCGCTTTGTTGGATCGGTGTCCGAAAAGCGCCCTGCGATCCAGGTCAGGGAGCTCTTGATATCCGAGCGGGATGGGGCAGGGGCCCAAAGCATATTCGCATCTATCAAGCAGGGCAGAAAGAACGCGCTGGTTTCGATTCTGGTCAAGCAGGGGCACGGTGTGCGGGACGCCTGGGTAGCGGGCTCGTTAAGCAGGCCTGAGATCGAAGACATGCTCGGCCACATCGCGTCGGAGATGTCGATCCATGAAGCGACGGCCGAGGACGCTGCACTGCTCCTGAGCAGCGCCCTTGCGGATGGCTTGGCCAGTTCGCCGCCCCCGTTTGGTCTCGTGCAGGCTATCACGCTGATCGGGCTCTCGGATGTAGCGCCCAGGTCTCTATCGGTTCATGATCTTGTTGCCTCGATGCTCGAGGGCGTGGACGAGGCAGCGAGCAATTCCAGGGCGGTTGAAAGGGCCGTGCGCGCTTCTGGCCGATGGCTGGCAATCAATCCTCAACTCGAGTCCTGGTTCGAGAATGGCGACGACGTCACATTGGCGATCAAAGGGAAGCGCAAGATCGAGGACCGCATCGCGGCGATTATCGAGATGGTGCTGGAGCCGAAGCGCGGGTTTTGGGCCAGCGTTGCCGCATGGAGCGCATTCGCGCAGCGAGGTGAGGGCGACGATCCGCAATGGATCGAAATGGCGCTCGTCGCTCGTGAGATGGCGACGCAGCGTCCTCTCGCCGAAGTACCGCTTGCGCGGTTCATTGCGGTCCAGACCGT
>NZ_JABXWS010000133.1:0-1728 GCF_015594425.1 Novosphingobium sp. HR1a | reverse complement strand
CCTGACCGGACACGCCCCATTGCAGACGAGAAACAACCATGGAATGATTTCTTCGTGATTGATCTTCCTGCACCACCTAGCAAACCGCCTATCGAAGCGTTGGCGGATTGCGGCCTTGATGCTCAGGGCTTGACGGTTTCCTACGACGAAAGCGCAGAGAGGTATTACATTTATATCTCAACACGTGCGGGCGCTCGCAAAGCTAACCTTCAATGTATTTGGGATGCAACATGGCCAGAGTTCGTCCAGCTTGAAGATAAGCAATTGCAGGAAGATTATGAGGAACTTTCCAATAACCGTTTTGAACCAATTGCGATCGAATCGGCAAAAGAAAGCCTAAAAAATAGTGGGTTGCTCGAAAGACTGCCCAGCCGAGCCAATTTTACGAGTACGGCAGAGTTCGCAATTGCAATCGAGCATCTTTGTGGCTTCGCGACCAATCAAATTCTGCAAGTGAACGGCGACGAAATTTCAATGGTGCCTCATCATGGATCGCTAAGTGATTCCGATTTCGAGCGTATCGGTTGCGTGTTTTCGGCGTTAACAGCGTCTGGCGAAGGCAAGATTGGAATCATCGGAAACGCTCCGCCTGCAATTTCCGACGAAAAATAGCCGTTCGACCTAAGACTGCAATCCACCCATTATAGCTGGTCCAAGCGGTCAATCGCGTAGAGTGCTGGCGCAAAGCAGTCGGTCCGGTTCCAGGCAGCGCGGAAAGAGCGATGCGAAAACCGGGGTGGGTGGTTTGCTGCCATAAGTTCTAGAACAGCTTCTCCATCCGTTCACGGTCATGGTCGAGAAGCCAATCTGCGAAGTCGGTGTAAATTCCATGAAGCTTGGCTGGCTCAAATGCAATCACGTCCATTCCTCGGTCGTCGTAGACATGCAGCATCACAGATTCAAAAGGATCAAGTAGGAAGGTTACGACCGGAGCGCTCGGATAGATGGGCATCTCGCAGGCAACGGCGTGCCAAAGAATAGTGTCGCGAGCTAACTTGTCCCGACCCAGATCATAGCTGCGCAGTGTCCATACATACGCTTCGTCATCTGGATCAGGATAAAGCGTTGCCTGCCATTCGTTTATCAGCGGCCTGTCAAACCCCGTAGCCTGCAAGGCAGCAAATCCGTCCGTCATTTCGTCAGGGAGTCCTGCTGGAAATGGCGATTGCCCCTTCCAAGCAACCACTGCCACGCAGTTCTCGGTGAACAGCGCGTCGGTTATGATAGATGCTCGACGATGGGCTTGAAGAAAACGAGGAACTTGCTGGACGTTATTATCGAACTCTTCGCCGCCCAACTCGAACCGCAGGCGAGCCTCCCCGGCGACAAAGTGCATCGCCCACAAGCTTGACCATAGATGCTCAATTGAGGCAATATTCATAGAGTTAGGTAGGCAGATGGAACGTCAGATTGCAATGTCTGCAAGGGGGCGTGTTCGGTCAGGCCGGTTTTCTTCGCGTGCGGCGAGCATCGGACGGGCGGGAATGTAGCCCGACCTCCGGTCCCCTGAGGGACCGAAAGGGGTGGCTAGCTGACGCAAGCCTTGGCGGCATTTACAACGCGGGAGGGCAATTCTTTTCGCGATTTGAACACAACAGAAGTTCCATCGTAATTCAAAGTCAGTAAGAAGTGGCTTGGCTCGTCTGAACAGCCTTTGACGTTTGATAAGTGGATCGTCTGCGGGTTGGTTGTTCAAGCTGCCGCCTGCGGGGCGTCATGGAGGTCGGG